>NZ_SDFT01000089.1:0-14820 GCF_004916815.1 Pantoea sp. R102 | reverse complement strand
ACGGTGAATAGATCATGCATACCAGCTGGGTTTCACTAAGGCCGAAAGCGTCGAGTGCGAACTGCGCGGCGCGCTGGCGTGCGCGGGCAATCGCGGCATCATCCTGATAGCGCGCGGCCATCTCATCGATCAGCTGCGGTGGAAAGTCCTTCTGCACCATCAGGCCGAGCGCAAAGCGCACATATTCGCGAATGCCTTCGGCGTAGCTGCGCTGCAACAGCGTCTCCGCACGCAGACCGCGAATATGTGCCATTAACGTCGGATTGCCGCAGTCCGATTCGGAGAAGCTGAACATCAGCTCATCGAAGCGGAAATGCATGAATTCGGTCAGCAGCGCCCAGTGCGCGCCAGCCTCATAAGCAGTGTCCTGATAGATGTTGAAGAACAGCGGGTCGCGCGCCAGCTGCCAGGTAATGCGATGTGCCGGCGTGACCTGGTCAGCGCCGTAAATGTCGGCGAAGTAGCGCGCCGCCACGCCGTCCAGCGTGTGCAGAAAGCCGCTGAAGCCGCGCGATTTATCGGCCATTGGCGCATCAAACAGTTTTGACAGGTGGCGCGCCCACGCAAGGTAAGCGGTCTGTTCCTGCGGCGAATCGCCGGTGATGATCACATCGACGCCGCCATCGTAGTGCGCCGCCAGGCCAAACGAATTCACCATGCTCAGGTTGCAGGCGTTGCAGAAGGTGGAGCGCGCGTCGGCTCGGAAGCGGTGACCATTCATCAGCACATCGTCGCGGTTCTGCTGACGCACGCTCTGCGGCATCGGCAAATGGCGATCGAAGGGACGAATCTGCAGCCCGTCGGTCACCAGGCACTCGGTGAACGCGTCATCGTGGATACGCAGCGCGCGATAGACGCGGTCGATGTTTTCCATCACGCTGTCGTTCATGGCGGCATGGCGGTTAGTGCTGATGCGCAGCTGAAACGTGCTGTTGCGCTGTTGCCAGATTAACCCCTGAATGTAACGTACGTAGGCCACCATATAGCTGCTGTCTTTGCCGCCGCCATAGGCCAGCAGTACGCGGTTACGTTCGGGGTGGTTGGGATCGGGCAGGGCGGCGAGCAGTCGCTGAGCACAGTGCTGGGCGGAATCGAGAATTGCGGGCGTCAGGTATTCTTCAATTTCACTCATCATCGCGGACAGATTATTCATTTTTCACTTCATCCTTTGGCTAATAAAATCGCCGCTGCCGTGCGGGCGACAACGGGCTGGAAAACGGGCCACGAAGGTGCTGCGTGAAGCTGAATTAACAGATGCAGCCTAAAGTACTTTGAATGTAATCTGATGAATACGCACAGATCAGCACGATATGGGGTGGAACAGATGGCGGGTGAAACGCAGGAACAGGAGAGTCAGAGCAGTCGTTACCGTCAGATCGCTGAGCAGATAAAACAGGCCATTCATAGCGGATCGCTACCGCCCGACAGCCGTTTGCCGTCGGTGCGCACGCTGGCGACGCAGTATCGCGTCAGCATGACCACTGCGCTGAAAACATTACGCACGCTGGAGGATGAGCACTACGCGGTGGCGCGGCCGAAGTCTGGCTTTTTTGTCGCACCGCGTCCCACAGAGAAAAAAGTGCCGGCGGTATTCAGCGAGCAGCCGCGCGAAGTGGCGCCGCTGGATGAGCAAACCGAACTGCACCTGGCGATGCTGGGATCGGACTGCCGCGTGCGGCTCGATCTGGCCAACGGCGACATCTCGCTCTATCCGGTGAAAAAAATTGGTCTGCTGATGCGGCAGATGGGTTACAGCAAACCGGCGCTGCTCGGTAATACGGTGAAAGGCACCGGCTATGCGCCGCTCAAGGCGGAAATTGCCCGGCGCGCGGTGGATTATGGCTGCAATATCAGCGCTGATGACATCCTGGTCACTAACGGCTGCATTGAGGCGATTTCGCTGGCGCTGCGCGCCACCACGCGGCCAGGCGATATCGTGGCGGTGGAGTCGCCGTGCTACTTCGTGCTGCTACAGATGCTGCACAACCTCAACCTGCGCGTCATTGAAGTGGAAGCCGGGGCGGAGGGTTACGTTAACGTCGCGAAACTCACCGGGCTGTTCCGGCGTAAAGCGGTGCAGGCCTATCTCACTATCAACAACATCAATAATCCGCTGGGCAAAAGCATTCCCAACGAGCACAAGGCGTATATCGCGCGCCAGGCCGATGAGAATGATGTGGTGATCATTGAGGACGATATCTTTGGCGATACGGCTTTCGGCGAGCGCCGGCCGTTTCCGATGCGCGCCTTCAGCCCCAATGCCATCCTGTGCAGCGGCTTTTCCAAAACCGTGGCGCCCGGCATCCGTATTGGCTGGGTGCACAGCACCAAGTACATGCGCAAAATCGCCTCGCTGAAGTACACCACCAGCATGGGCACGTCGGTGCTGTCGCAGGCGGCGATTGCCGAACTGCTGCGCAGCGGCGGTTACGATGCGCACCTGCGCAAGCTGCGGCGCGAGCTGAAAAATCAGATCCACCATATGCGCCAGGCGGTGCTGCGCTACTTCCCGGCGGGCACGCGTGTGTCGGATCCGGAGGGCGGTTACGTGCTGTGGGTGGAGATGCCGCAACAGGCGCTGAACGTGCGCGCGCTGTTTCTCAAGGCGCGCAACGCGGGCATCGGCATCGCGCCCGGGCACATCTTCGCCACCGATCACCGCTACGATCACTGCTTCCGGCTCAACGCCGGTTTTGGCTGGAATGCCGAAGTCGAACAGGCGATTCAGCAGCTGGCGCAGTGGTGCCAGCTGTCGTTAAGCGCGGATTAAGCGTTCCAGGCGTTATCCAGCTCTTCCGCCAGAATCTGTACCGCACGCTCAATCTTGTCGCTGTCCGGTACGTAATTCATGCGCATGCACTGATGGGTGTGCGGCCAGGCCTGTTCCAGCCCCGGGAAGAAGAAGTGGCCCGGCACCATCAGCACGCCGCGCGCTTTCAGGCGCTGATACAGCGCTTCGGTGCTGATCGGCAGGTCGCGGAACCACAGCCACAGGAAGATAGCGCCTTCCGGTTTGTGGATCAGGCAGCGATCTTCGCTGATATAGCGGCGAATAATCGCGATAGTTTCGCTAACCTTGGCCTGATAGAACGGTTTAATCACTTCCTGCGACAGGCGCAGCAGATCGCCACGCACAATCATCTCGGTGGCAATCGCCGGACCGATGCTGCCTGGCGCCAGGCTGATAATGCCGTTCATGTTACCAATGGCACCGATCGTGCTCTCATCGGCAACGATAATCCCGCAACGTGCGCCCGGCAGGCCCAGCTTCGACAGGCTCATGCACAGAATGGTGTTGGGGTTCCACAGCGGACGTGCCTCACTGAAGATGATGCCGGGGAACGGCACGCCATAGGCGTTATCAATCAGCAGCGGGACGCCATGCTGCTGTGCCAGCGCATCCAGCTGCAGCAGTTCGTGGTCGGTGATGACGTTGCCGGTTGGATTGGTCGGACGCGACACGCAAATCAGGCCAGTCTCATCATTCAGCGGCAGATGGTCGAAATCGACGTGGTATTTGAACTGGCCTTCCGGCAGCAGTTCAATGTTGGGTTTGGCGGAGATGAACAGATCCTCCTCCAGCCCGGCATCGGCATAGCCGAGGTATTCCGGCGCCAGCGGGAACAGCACGCGCTTTTTGCTGCCGTCGGCGCGGCGGCCGGCGAACAGATTAAACAGGTAAAAGAACGCGCTCTGGCTGCCGTTGGTGAGCGCGATATTTTGTGGCGTCACTGGCCAGCCGAGCTCCTCGCGCAGCAGCGTGGCCAGCGCCTCCAGCAGCAGCGCTTTGCCGCGCGGGCCGTCGTAGTTGCACAGCGCTTCGTTCAGCTTGCCGTCCTGATGCATCTGCAGCAGCAGCTGACTGAAATAATCATTGATGGCCGGAATCTGCGCCGGATTACCGCCGCCCAGCATGATCGTGCCAGGCGTGCGCAGCCCTTCGCCCATATCTTCCATCAGACGAGAGATGCCGGAATGTTGCGTAAATTTGTCGCCGAACTGAGAAAAAGCCATAGGAGGTAAAAACATTGTTATCAGGGGGAAGACCACCATAGCGCCCGCAACCGGCAGGCGCAATGGCTAAAGCCGTGGGATCAGGCCAGGACCTGCGGGTTAACGCAGTTTTTCTCCACTTTACCGCTCAGCGCGGCGATCAGGTTGTCGACCGCATCGCGCGCCATGCCGTAGCGCGTTTCATGCGTGGCGGAGCCGATGTGCGGCAGTGCGACTACGTTCGGCAGCGTGAGGATTTCCGCATCGGCCGGCACCGGCTCGACTTCAAACACATCCAGCCCGGCGGCGTGAATGGTGCCGTCTTTCAGTGCGGCGGTCAGCGCCTGCTCATCGACCACCGGACCGCGTCCGGCGTTGATCAGAATCGCGCTCGGCTTCATCAGTTTCAGCTGTTCCGCACCGATCATATGGTGCGTCTGCTCGGTCAGCGGCAGGCTGATGCAGACAAAATCGCTCTCTTTCAACAGCGTTTCCAGATCGCAGGCGCGCGCGCCAAAGCGGGTTTCCGCCTCTTCATGCTGGCGGCGGGCGTTGTACAGAATGTTCATACCAAAGCCAAAGTGCGCGCGCTGTGCCAGTGCCAGACCAATGCGGCCCATGCCGAGAATACCCAGCGTCTTGTGGTGTACGTCGATACCGAAGTGCTCAGCGTCGATACTCTTTTTCCACTCACCGGCTTTGACCCACTTATCCAGCTCGGTGACGCGACGCGCGGTGCTCAGCACCAGCGCCATCATGGTATCGGCCACGGTTTCGGTCAGGACGGTGGGCGTGTGCATCAGCAGAACGTTGCGCTGGTTGAGCGCATCAACGTCAAAGTTGTCATAGCCGACGGAGACGGTAGAACAGGCACGCAGTGCCGGCATGCTGGCCAGTAGCTCATCATTCACTTTGCCGCCGGAGCCCAGCAGACCCTGCGCTGCGGCGAACTGCGCCGCATGCTGTTTCACCGTCTCCGGCGAGACATCTTTCACTTCCGTGACGCTGAAGTGCTGGTCCAGCTTGGCACGCAGGTCATCGGGCAGGCTCTTATACAGAATCACAGCAGGTTTCATTATTTGCTCCCTGTAGAACGTGTGACGGGCGACCTGAGTCGCCCGGAAAAGTCATCGCTTACGCTTTCAGGCGTGCTTCGCCCCGTGAATCGGCGGCGGCGTTTTGTTGGCCGCCGGTTTAACAATCAGCGTCAGCCACACCGACGCCAGTAGCGCAGCACCCATAAAGACATAGGAGGCGGCAGGACTGCCGGTCGCCCCATTAAGATAGCCTACGATCCATGAACCGATGAAGGAACCCAGTGCGCCCATACTGTTAATCAGCGCCATGGCACCGCCGGAAACGTTGCGTGGCAGCATCTCCGGAATGATGGCGAAGAACGGGCCATAGGGGGCGTACATGGCCCCGCCAGCAATCACCAGCAGCGCATACGACAGCCAGAAGTTGCTGGAGCCCACCATCCACGAGCCGAGGAACGCCAGTGCGCCAATCAGCAGCAGCGGCCAGACAAACAGCTTACGGTTTTGCGTCTTGTCCGACGCCCACGACACTACCAGCATGGCGATGGTCGCCACCAGATACGGTACCGCCGACAGCCAGCCCGCTTCGACCATGCCCATCTGCGTGCCGTTACGCAGAATTGACGGCAGCCACAGCACGAAACCGTACACGCCGATGCTCCAGGCAAAATATTGCAGGCACAGCAGGATAACGTTGCGGTTGCGGAAGGCTTCGCTGTAGTTGCGCACCGCTTTAATGTTCTCCTGTTCCTTCTGCAGCTGCGCCTGCAGCGCCGCTTTCTCTTCGTCGCTCATCCATTTGGCCTGGGCCGGTTTATCCTGCACCATAAACCACCAGGCAATCGCCCAGATCACCGCCGGGAAGCCCTCGATGATGAACATCTCGCGCCAGCCAAAGGAGTTAATCAGGTAGCCGGACACCACTGACATCCACAGCACCGTCACCGGGTTACCGAGGATCAGGAAGGTATTCGCGCGGGAGCGCTCGGATTTGGTAAACCAGTTGCTGATGTAGATCAGCATCGCCGGCATCACCGCCGCTTCCACCACGCCGAGCACAAAGCGGATGGCGGCCAGCATCGGAATATTGCTGACGATACCGGTCAGCGAGGCGCAGCCGCCCCACAGAATCAGACACCAGAAAATCAGTTTTTTTACGCTGCGGCGCTCGGCATAGACCGCGCCGGGGATCTGAAAGAAGAAGTAGCCAAGGAAGAACAGGGCACCGAGCAGCGATGACATGCCTTTGGTGATACCGAGATCCTCATTTATCCCTGCGGCAGAGGCGAAGCTAAAGTTCGCCCGGTCCAGATACGCCAGACTGTAGGTGATAAACACGATGGGCATGATATACCACCAGCGTTTTGGCGCGATTGTCTGCGATTTCATGGGTGACTCCTCTGGTTGAGGCGGGCGCATTCTGTGGATGCGTCTCGAAATTAGGGTGTAGAGACAGTTTTAGCGTATTGGCACGGCATCGTAGCGGCGCGATTCATCGCGCGTTGTTGACGTTGCGTCCTGCATGTGCGCAATAAATTGCGCCGCTACGGGTCCGTGCGTTTGTTTAATAATCGCCGAGCGCTGCGCGCGTCGGCAGACCTTCGCTGTCGCCGGCAACCTGAATCGCCAGCGAACCAATTTTGTTACCGCGCAGAATCGCCTGCGGCAGCGATTTCCCTTCCAGCAGCGCGCTGATCAGCCCGACCGCAAAGCCATCGCCCGCGCCGACGGTATCCACTACATTCTCCACGTGGATCGGCGCAATCTGACCCTGTTCGCCCGCGGCGGTTTTATACCAGGCGCCGTCGCTGCCGGTTTTGATCACCACTGCCCGCACGCCTTTATCGAGGTAGAAATCCGCGATCGCTTCAGGCTGACGGTAGCCGGTCAGAATCAGCCCCTCTTTTTCACCTGGCAGCACCCAGTCGGCATATTCTGCCAGCAAATTCAGCTGCTTACGCATCTCTTCTTCACTGCGCCACAGCACCGGACGCAGATTAGGATCAAAGGAGATGGTTTTGCCGCGGGCGCGCATCTCTTTTGCCGCGTGTTTAGCCAGCGCCAGCGAGCTATCGGAAAGCGCGGCGGCCACGCCGCTCAGATGCAGATGGCGCGCGCTGCCGAAATAGCTTTCGTCGAAATCATCCGGTGACAGGTGGCTGGCGGCGGAGCCTTTACGGAAATACTCCACTTCCGGATCGGAGCCGTCGTCCACGCGCGCTTTGAGCTGAAAGCCGGTGCGATAGCGGTTATCAATGGTCACGCAGCGGTGGTCAACGTGCTCTTTCGCCAGCTGCTGCAGGGTAAAACGGCCGAAGCTGTCGTCGCCGACGCGGCTGACCCAGCCAACCTGCAAACCGAGGCGCGCCAGACCAATCGCCACGTTAAGTTCGGCACCGGCAATGCGCTTCGTGAACTGATCGGCTGCGGCGAGATCGCCGGTTTGCCCGGCGATAAACATCGCCATCGCTTCACCAATGGTGACGACATCCAGCTGAGAGGTGTGTGTCATGCTCAACTCCTTACACCGCGCGCAGCAGATCGACGTAGTAGCGGGTCACCGCCAGTAAATCTGCGCCGGCTAATGGGAACTCAATACCGCGCGGTGCATCGGCCGGCAGCGCCTGCAACAGTGTGCGCCAGCTGTCGTCGGCGTCATCCAGCGCAATGGCGCGGAAGCTGTCACCGTGCGGCACCGCCGCCTTAACATGAATGTAGCTCACGTAGCGACTGAGCTGCGCCGCTGCCTGCAGGGCGTCTTCGCCGGTCCAGCGCCAGTTGCCCATGTCGAAAGTCATATCCAGCGGCAGCGCGGCATCGCAGGCGTGATGGAAGAAGTGCAGCATCGGCGTCAGCTTACTGTCCGGCGTCTGATCGTTTTCGATGACCAGCGTGACGCGCGAGCCGGCCAGCACCTCGACCAGCTGGCGATCGGCCAGCGAGACATAGTGACCCAATGCCAGCTTGAGGCGCTGAGCGCCCAGCAGCTCAGCTTCCTGCAGGAACTGCGCCAGACGCGGATTGAGCGCACCATCCGCCTGCCACAGCGCTTCCGGCACTGAATAACTGGCGCTGAGCTGATGCTGGCGCAGCGCGTCGCTAAGCGTATGCAGCTGGCACAATTCGTCGTCGCTGAACAGCTCGCGGCGGATCTCGACGCCATCGGCACCGGCCGCTTTAATCAGCGGCAGCAGCGCTGCCTGGCCGCCCAGTTCTGCCACCTTGTGCGCGCCGTAGGCGGCCGTGACCACAATAATTTCCGCTTTCGACATCTTTCCTCCAGCCTGTCTCGCTGTGCTGCCCGCCTCACCGTTATGCGCCGGACAGCACGTTAATGTGCTGTAAAAAGCTTAATGGAACCGGTTCCAAAGGAAAGTAGCAGAGTGCGGAATTATGATCCTGCTCACGAAGTGAGCCGTGAAAAGCGAGGTTAGCGCAGCGGCTGGCTGGAGCCGCGCACAATCAGCTCGCCAGAGAAAACCTGCTCGCGAATCGGCTGCTCGCTGCCTTCGATACGCGCGATCACCTGCTCCAGCGCGGCATAGCCGATCTGCCAGGTGGGCTGCTTCAGCGTGGTGATGCCGACGCCGGCCAGCGCCGCCCACTCCAGTTCGTCGAAGCCCAGCAGGCCAATGCTCTCGCCCCAGCGCAGCGTCAGGCGCTGTAACGCCCGCGCCACCTGTAACGTCAGCGCACCGTTGGCCGCCATCACCGCGCAGCGTTTGCCCGGATGGCGCTGATGAAACGCCTGCAGCACCTGTTCCAGCTGTGCCGGCTGATGCAACACCACTTCGGCATTCTCTGCCACCACCTGTGGCGCGCCGCTGATGGTATCAAAGAAGGCGGCGAGACGTTCGCGGCGGGTATTGACGCTGCCGAGCGGTTCACTGAGAAACAGCAGCGCTTCATAGCCGTTATCCAGCAGATGCCGGGTGGCGATGCGGGCGGCCTCCGGGTTGTTGAGCCCGACCACGTCGCAGGCGAAGTCGGGAATTTTGCGGTCAATCAGCACCATTGGCAGCATCGACTGCTGCAGACGGTTGAGCACCTCTTCATGCATCCCGACCGCATTCACCACAATGCCTTCCACCTGATAGCTGCTGAGCAGCTGCAGGTAGTGCTGTTCGAGATCCACTTCGTTGTTGGTGTTACACATCAGCAGCGTGAAGCCGCGCGCGCGGCACGCGGCTTCAATGCCGCTCAGCACATCCACCGAGTAGGGGTTGGTGATATCGGCAATGATCAGGCCTATCAGCCGGGTGCGGCCGCGTTTGAGTCCGCGCGCCATCTGGCTGGGGCGGTAGTTGAGGTCGGCAATCGCCTGTTCGATACGGGCTTTCAGATCCGGCGAAAGCAGATGAACTTCGCCATTCAGATAGCGGGAAACGCTGGTTTTACCGGTTTTTGCCGTGCGGGCAACGTCACTGATTGTGGCTCGTGGCGGCCTGGTTTTCATCACATACACCTGATTAATTGCATCAGGCGAAGACTATCACAGCGCGGCACCCGCGCAATCACTGTGCGTCAGAAGTGAGGCGCAGCATTGGCTGCCACAGCGTCTGTAACTGCGCGGGCGGCGCGCCTTCCAGCAGCTGCAGCACCATTTCGGCGACGCGTTCGCCAATCCGCTGCTGTGATGATTGCAGAATCGCGTTGACCGGTTGCGTGATAATCGAGTCGTGCGGCAGACCATCGTACACGTAAAGGGGAATTGCCTGCGCGCCGCTCAGACGCCCGGCCTGCTGCAGGGCAATCGCTGCGCCTTCACCGAGCGGGCTGCAGTCGGTAATGATGGCGTCAGGCTGGATAACGTGCGCCAGCCAGGCGCGGGTTTGCTGATAGCCCGCGCGGCGCGAGGGCGGCAGCGCGGCCATCCAGCCAGCCTGCTGCGCGCAGGGCGTGGCGGGCAGCGCGTCGATAAACCCCTGCCGGCGGTCAAGAATGTAGGTGCTGGGCTCGTTACCGCCGAGATAGGCGATGCGCGTATAGCCCTGCTGCTGGCAGTGCTGCGCCGCCAGTAGCGTTCCGGCATGGTTATCATAATCAAACCAGGCGTAAGGCTGCGGCAGCTGACTGCGCCCCAGCGTAAGAAAGCGAAAACCCTTCTGCTGCAGGCGCTGCAATCGTACATCCTGCGGCGTGGTATGGGTGACAATCAGCGCGTCCAGCACGCCGCTGCGCAGCATGCGCAGCAAATTGCGCTGCTGATCCTGCGGTTTGTCGGGGAGCAACAGCAGATCGATCTCGTGCAGGGCAAGGCGCTGATCGAGCGTCAGCAGCATTTCACTGTAGTAGCTGTCGTTGAGTGAGGCATTGCTGACCGGAAAGACCAGCCCGACCGCATTGGCACGGCCGGTCTTCAGGCGGCGCGCGGCGGCATTCGGGCGATAACCGCGCCGGTCGGCTTCCTCTTCGATGCGTTTGCGGGTAGCAGCGGCGACATCATCAAACCCATTCAGCGCGCGGCTCACGGTGGTCACAGAGAGGCCAAGGGCGGAGGCGATAGCTTTGAGTGACATGATGGCTTTCCACTGATCAAATTTTGATCACGCTAGCATAAAGTCATCGCTGGCTCTATCGTCCGGCGACGTTTACGCGTTATCTGCTGCTTTGCGCGTCAATAAGCGCGTAAAAACGCGTAGCCGGCCTGCAGCGGCAGACCGGCCTGTGCCTTAGCCCAGCGGACTCAGGGTAATTTCGACGCGACGGTTTTGTGCTTTACCGGCTTCGGTGCTGTTGCTGGCGACCGGGTTATCCGGGCCCATGCCCTGGGTGCGCAGGCGGTTCTGCGCCACGCCCTGCACGATCAGCGCGCTGGCGACGCTTTCTGCACGCTGCTGCGACAGGCGCATGTTCAGCGCGCGCGTGCCGGTGCTGTCGGTAAAGCCGACCACATTGACGGCGGTTTTCGGATACTCTTTCAGCACCATCGCCACGCCGGTCAGCGTATTTGCGCCGGCCGGTTTCAGGTTGGCGCTGCTGGAGTCAAAAGTCACGTTGTTCGGCATGTTCAGTACGATGTTATCGCCCTGACGCGTTACGCTGACGCCGGTGCCGCGCATCTTGTCGCGCAGTTTGGCTTCCTGCACATCCATGTAATAGCCGACGCCGCCGCCCAGTGCCGCACCGGACGCTGCGCCAATCAGCGCACCTTTACCGCGATCTTTCTTCGACGAAGAGAGCACGCCCACGCCAGCGCCCAGCACCGCGCCCAGACCCGCGCCGATGCCCGATTTCCCGGCCTGCGATTCGCCGGTATAAGGATTGGTGGTACAACCCGACAGCGCCACGCTGCCGCTCATTAACAAGGCCAGCGCCAGTACACGCTTTTTCATGAAAAAGTCCCTCATACGGAAACGGGGAAAACGCCCCAAAACGGCACTATTATGCCGTTCAATGATGGGGAAATTCGTGAGGCGCAGTCTTAATTTGTAAACTTTTGCCTTAAAGATTATCGGGATGGCAGAAACAGCTGGTTTGATGATCGTTTATCAGCCCGCAGGCCTGTAAAAAAGAGTGGCAGGTTGTAGGCCCGACGAATTTAAAACCACGCTTCTTAAGCGCTTTAGACAGCGCAATGGCCGGTTCGGAGGTGGTTGGCGCCAGCTTATAATCCGCGTAATGGTGCAAAATCGGCTGGTTATCGACAAATGACCAGATAAAGCGGGAAAAGTCTTCGCCGGTGGCCTCCAGCGCCAGCAGTGCTTTGGCATTATTGATGATGGCTTCCAGCTTGCCGCGATGGCGGATCAAACCGCTGTTCTGCAGCAGGCGCAGCAGATCGGCCTCATCCATCAGCGCCACCGCCTGCGGATCAAAATCATGAAACGCCTGGCGATAGTTCTCGCGCTTTTTCAGCACGGTGATCCATGACAGGCCAGCCTGTTGCCCCTCCAGACACAGCATCTCAAATAAGGCGCGCTTATCGGTCTGCGGCACGCCCCATTCCGTGTCGTGGTACGCCAGATAAAGCGCATCCTGTGTTACCCAGCCACATCGCTGCATTGCATCACTCCCTAAGCATGAGGAAAAAGCGGTCAGTCGCTTGACGTTTGAAAGAATCGATTAATAGTTAATCAATGGGTGCCGATAATAACGTCATGGACGTTCGCGCTGCAACTGCGTGAGCGCTTCAGGATCATCATCAATTTCAAGGCCAACCCGATCCCTTCCGGCTCGTCAGGAGTCTTTCATGTGGCAGAACAGTCAGCGGACCGGCCAGTGTCTCCTTGCGCTGGCCTTTAGCGGTGGGTGGCTACTGGTGGCGGCCCTGCCGGCGCACGCCTGGGATCAGGCCAGCGAGAGCAGCGCGCCGGATTACAATGCGATACTTGCCGAAAAAATTTCCAGTAATCATCTGATGTTGACAGAAAACCGCGACAGCGATCTGCTTGATGCCGCGCTCAATCCGCCCGGCGGCGGCATGGCGCTGCACAGCGAAACGGCCAGCGTCGGCAACTCGCCGCTGGTGAACCGCTACTCGGCAGGCTGGAACCTGCCGATGAATGACCGCCTGCGCACCGGTCCGGTGGCGCAGTTTGCCGTCGATGATTCCACCCTGAGCTGCGCCGCCTGCGCGCCGGTTGATCGTAATAACGCCGAACACATCGCTTCACTGGGCTGGCGCGTAGATTCCAGTTTTGGCTGGATATCGCCGTGGGCACAGGTGAGTTACAGCCATCAGCTCAGCTTCGACGGCACGGCCGCGCCACGCGATCGGCCGGAAGAGATGAATCGGGAAACGAACTGGATGGATGTCAGCGTCGGTGCCCGTCTGCCGCTCGGCCAGAACATGGCGGCGTTCGCCTCCTTCGCCCAGACCGGCGCGGTTAGCAGCGGCGAACAGTTCATTTACAACCTCGGCGTCAGCGCCAGCTTCTGAAGCGGCATGAAATGAGAAGTGGTGCCAGCCAGCGGAAATATAATAAGCGCGCTAATTATTTTCTGATTTGGTATCACAATGCGCGAAAACATTATTCTTATTAGCCGCGAACTGGCGGCCTTTATCATCAGTGGATTGGTGCTGGTCTTCTGTATGGCGATGGTCTACATCGACGTCAACTGGATGAACGATGCACTGCACGAAACCTCTTTCACCGAAGCGACACAGGAGCTGATGCTGGCGGCCATTGCCGCACTGTTCTTCCTCGCCGCCTGGCAGCGACCGCAGCAGCGCAGCGCGCTGATCCTGGTCGGTGGCTTCTTCAGCTGCATGCTGATTCGTGAAATGGATTTTCTGTTCGACGTGGTGCAGCACGGCGCATGGCTGTGGTTTGCGCTGGCAACGACCGCGGCCTCGCTGGCGATGGCGCTGCGTCAGCCGCGGCAAATCCTGCCGGGCCTGGCGGCACTGCTGCAGCATCGCAGCTGGCAAATGATGGCCGCCGGGCTGCTGGCGGTGCTGGTGTTCTCGCGGCTGTTTGGCATGCATGAGCTGTGGCAGCAACTGATGCTGGATGGCTATAACCGCGTGGTGAAGAACATGGCGGAAGAGGGCAGCGAGCTGTTTGGCTACAGCCTGTGTCTGGTGGCATCGCTGCGCTATCTGTGGCAAACCCGCCCGGCGCTGGCAACGGCACGCGCCAGCCGTCGCGCGGTCAGCATTGAGGCGGCTGAACCGCACTTCGCCTCGCGCTAAATCCGCGCGGTTTTATGGCGATCCCCGGTGCTAAAACAGGTACACTGACCGCTTAGCACCGGGTCGCCGGTGCACCGGGTGAGTCAACGTCAGGTTTCTTCATGTCAGTCAAAATCTTATCTTCAACGCTGGTGGGGCTGGACGGCTTTTGCCACGATCCCCTCACCACGCTGCAGCAGGCCGATAACGGCACGCTGGCGGTGCTGCACAACAATGTTCCGGCGTTTTACGCGATCACGCCGCAGCGCCTTGCGCACCTGCTGGCGCTGGAAGCAGCGGCGCAGCAGCCGAATGATGTCACGCTGGACGACAGCCTGTTTCACAGCGACGCCGCGCCGATCGCCGTACCGGTGGGCAAGTTCGCCATGTATCCGGGCTGGCAGCCGGACAGCGACTTCCAGCGCCAGGCGGCGATCTGGGGCGTGGCACTGAGCGAGCCGGTCACCGCCGCAGAGCTGGCGGCTTTCGTCGCCTACTGGCAGGCGGAAGGCCGGCTGTTTCACCATGTACAGTGGCAGCAGAAACTGGCGCGCAGCGTGCAGATGAACCGCGCCGCCAACGGCGGTCAGCCAAAGCGCGATATCACCCAGATCAGCAATACTGATTATGATATTCCCGATGGATTCCGAGGTGAGTAATGAAAACGCCGAACGATCTTTTCAGTCGCCTGAAAAAAATCATGCCCGCGGATGTGCAGCCAAAGTTTAAAAACGGCGCCGAGCTGCTGGCGTGGAATCAGGAGCAGGGCCGGCTGCGCTCAGAAGCGATTGTGCGCGAAAACCGCGCCATGAAGATGCAGCGCATCATGGGCCGCTCCGGCATCCGTGAGTTGCACATGAACTGCTCGTTCGACAACTACCGCGTCGAAAATGATGGCCAGCGCAAGGCGCTCAGTCTGGCGCGTGAATACGCCGCCGGCTTTGAGAACAGCATTGCCAGCTTCGTGTTTTCTGGTCGTCCCGGCACCGGCAAAAACCATCTGGCGGCGGCGATTGGTAACGATCTGATTCTGCGCGGTAAAAGCGTGCTGATTGTCACGGTGGCCGATCTGATGTCGAGCATGAAAGGCACCTTCAGCGGCGGCAGCGACCTGACCGAAGAGCGGCTGCTGCAGGATCTCAGCCATGTCGATCTGCTGGTGATTGATGAGAT
>NZ_SDFT01000088.1:0-4703 GCF_004916815.1 Pantoea sp. R102 | reverse complement strand
CATTTATGCGCACCAGGACAAAAACAAACGAATTAAACGCCGTTCTCCCCTCACACCATCCGCTCAATCTCGCTCAACGGCACCGCCCGGCTGAACAAATATCCCTGCAGCTCATTACACCCGGCATCGGCCAGCGCGTTTTTCTGGCCCTCGGTTTCGACGCCTTCGGCAGTGACGGTCAGGCCCATGGCGTGACCGAGGCGTACCACGGATTCAACAATCGCGGTGGAGTTTTCCGCCACGCCCAGCGACTGGGTAAACGACCGGTCGATTTTAATCTTGTCGACCGGAAAGGTGCTGAGATAATTGAGGCTCGAATAGCCGGTGCCGAAATCATCCAGCGCGATACGGAACCCGGCGTCGCGCAGCGCGATGATGCTGTTGCGCGCTTCGTGTTCATCCTCAATCAACACGCCTTCGGTGATTTCCAGCTCCAGCCGCTGCGGATCGGCTCCTTCCGACTGCACAATCTCAATCATGCGTTCGACAAACCCGCTGGCGCGGAACTGCACCGGCGAAACGTTCACCGCCACAATCACCTGCGGTAACTTCAGGGCGGTTTTGCAGGCCTCGCGCAGCACCCATTCGCCCAGCGGAATAATCATGCCGGTCTCTTCGGCGATGGCGATAAAGTCCGCAGGCGACACATCGCCGCGCTGCGGATGATGCCAGCGCAGCAGCGCTTCCAGTCCGACAATCCGCTGGCCGCTGATCTCCATCAGCGGCTGATACCACACCGCCAGACCGTCGTACGTGACCAGCGCCTGACGCAGATCCGCCGCTATCTGCTGCCGCGTGCGCAGCGATTCATCCATCACCTTTTCAAACTGGCGATACTGGCCGCGTCCGCCATTTTTCGCCTCGTACAGCGCAATGTCGGCTTTGCGCATCAGCTCCAGCCGGTCAATACCATCGCGGGGTGCCAGCGCCAGGCCAATGCTAACGCCAACCCACAGCTCGTTGCCCACCAGCTGATACGGCTCGCCCAGCGCGGCGATGATGCGCTGCGCCAGCGCCTGCACCTGACCGATATTCTCTACCTCCGGCATCACGATGATAAATTCATCGCCGCCAATACGCCCGACGGTATCGCTGGCGCGCACCAGGTGACTCAGGCGG
This sequence comes from Pantoea sp. R102, assembly GCF_004916815.1. Classification (NCBI taxonomy): domain Bacteria; kingdom Pseudomonadati; phylum Pseudomonadota; class Gammaproteobacteria; order Enterobacterales; family Erwiniaceae; genus Pantoea; species Pantoea sp. R102. The sequence continues at coordinate 3,584 of NZ_SDFT01000088.1, read as the reverse complement.
CGCGCCACCTCGATAATCAGATCATCGCCAGCGTGATGGCCCCAGGTATCGTTAATGATTTTGAAGCGATCCAGATCCAGCAGCAGCAACGCCACGCGCTGGTCGTGACGGGTCGCGGCGGCCAGTGCCTGAGTCAGCCGATCTTCAACCAGCGCCCGGTTCGGCAGCCCGGTCAGCACATCGTGAAACGCCAGATGTTGCGCCTGCGCCTCGCTGGCCCCGAGCTTCAGCAGCGACTGCGATAAATCGAGCGAGGAAGTCCAGATGCGCCGCACCATAAACAGACACAGCAGGGTGATCAGCAGCACCGAAATCAGCGTGGAAGGGCCGAGGGTACGCAACATCTGCGCGCCCGGCTTGTCCGGATCCCAGCTGAGGTAGCCGACGATATCGCCCTGACGCGAGGTCAGCGGATAGCGTGCTTTGCGGTCGTTCTGCGGTACGCCATCGCTAAAGAAGAGCTGCCGCAGCTGACTGCGTTCAGACAAGTTGCGCAGATAGCCATCATCAAGAAACTTAATACTCACCAGCCGGTAGCGCCCGGCCTCGCGCGTGGTGCTGATATCGCCCACCGCCAGCGCTGCCGCACGCTGGCCGATGCGCACAAAATCCGCGCGGTCGGCCGGACCGGGTACCTCATCACTGCTTTGCACCAGTGGCGTCTGCAACAGATCGCGCAGGTACGGCCCGATGCGCAGATCCGCCACCGGCTGGCCGTTGCGCCACACGGCGGTCGGCTGATTGGTGCGGTCAAGCAGCACAATCAGCTGATGATCAAACATATCGTACAGCCAGCTACCGACGTTTTGGTTCAGCCAGTCGCTGTCCGGCTGCGGCTGCGCCAGTTGATCGGCGAGCGGGGACCAGCGCGTCAGGCTGCGCAGCTGGCGCAGATGTTCACTCAGGCTCTGATTGAACGAGGCAGCGATCATCCGCTGCTGCTGCTCGCGCGCCTCATGGTTGGTGGCCGAGGTGCTCCAGAACAGGCCGAAACCGGCACCGAGAAAAGTCAGCAGCAAAATCGCCACCAGCGGCAGGATCACTTCGCGCAAAAAATTGCGGCGAAAACCGTGCGAAAGTTTGAAGGTGTTTATCATTTTAAGGTTTCGCGCTCCGGGCAGGGCTTACTGATTAAATTAGCAGAATTTACGCAGCCTGCATCCGGTAAGGGAAGCGTTAAAGGCGTGAAACTGCACGCGATTTTTTTGCGCTTAGTCACAAAGGTAACAGTTAAGTGGATTTTATTGAATTGGTCGCCGTCTGGCTGCCATCCTGCTGCCTTAAAGCAAATTCATCCGTACGTCACTGAGCCGTCACGGCACTGTCATCTGTCTCCCGCACTGTAGTCGCCATTCCGCAGCCTCTTCCGCTGCGCCCCTCAACCTGAAGCGAATGAGGTATTGAGCGTGATGGAGATATCCAGACATCCGACCACTGTCTATCAGGCGGTTGCCGCCCAGCTGGAGCAGGCGCTGCAGGAGCGCTATCGCTGCGGCGATTATCTGCCGTCAGAACAGCAGCTGGCCGATCACTACGCCGTCAATCGCCACACGCTGCGCCGGGCCGTAGATGAGCTGGTGAACAAAGGCCTGCTGCAGCGGCGCCATGGCGTCGGCATCCTGGTGCTGATGCGCCCGTACGACTACCCGCTGCATGCCCAGGCGCGCTTTAGCCAGAACCTGCTGGAGCAGGGCAGTCATCCCACCAGCGAACGGCTGCTGGCGGTACTGCGTCCGGCCAGCAGCGACGTGGCCGCCGCGCTGGGCAGTGACGAGGGCGCCAGCGTCATTCACTTACGCACCCTGCGCCGCGTCAACGGCGTGCCGGTGTGCGTGATCAACCACTATCTGCCCGACCTGCGCTGGTGGCCGGCGCTGCAGACGTTCCAGCACGGTTCCCTGCACGACTTCATGCAGCAGCAGCTCGGCCTGCAGCTGAGTCGCAGTCAGACCCGCATCAGTACCCGCCGCGCACAGGCCAAAGAGTGCAAACAGCTGGAGATTACGCTGCATGCGCCGCTGCTGTGCGTGCGCACCCTGAACACACAGCCTGACGGTCAGGTGGCGGAGTACTCCGTCAGCCTGACGCGTGGCGACATGATTGAACTCACCCTGGAGCACCAATGAAACAGCAAACCGCCCGTCAGCACTGGCTTTCGGTGCTGGCGCACAGTGAAGCCAGCGCGCTGGCCAGCCACTGGCAGTCGCTACAGCTTACACCCGCCTTCGAGCGCCTGCGCCCGGCGGAAACCGGTTTAACCCGTTTGCAGGCGCGCATGGGCGGCAGCGGGAAACGCTTCGTCATGGGCGATGCCACCGTCACCCGCGCGGTGATCAGACTGCACGACGGCACGCTGGGTTTTAGCTATGTGCTGGGGCGCGATAAGGCGCATGCCGAACGCTGCGCGCTGATTGATGCGCTGCTGCAACAGCCGGAAACCCAGGCGCTGCTGCAGGAAAAAATTATTGCCCCGCTGGCGGCACTGCGTGAAGAGCAGCGCCAGCTGCGCGCGCGGGAAATCGCCAGCTCCAAAGTGGATTTCTTTACGCTGGTTCGCGGAGATAACGAATGACATTACTGGCAAGTTTTAACCATCCGGTTGCCGACGCCCAGCGCGCCTTCCGCCGCATTCTCAAAGCGATGAGCGAGCCGGGCGTGATGGTCTCGCTGCCGCTGGCGCAGGGCTGGGGCGATCTCTCCCCGGCCGCAACGGCGGTGCTGCTGACGCTGGTCGATCAGGAGAGCGCGCTGTGGCTGGATCGCCGTGTGGACAGCGATATCCTGCGCAGCAACCTGCGCTTTCACACCGGCGTACCGATTGTCGATGAGCGCGATGCCCCGTTTGCGCTGACCCACGCGGCGGCCAATCCCGATCCCGCCTGCTTCGCTGCCGGTGACAATCTGTCCCCCGAGAAGAGCACCACGCTGATTGTCGAAGTGCCGTCGCTCAACGGCGGGTTGACGCTGCGCCTCTCCGGGCCCGGCCTGCGTGAGCCGCGCGCCATCGCGCCGCAACTGCCGGCCGCCATTCTGACCTATCTGCGTGAGCGCCCGCATCCGTTCCCGCAGGGGGTGGATCTGATTTTCACCTGCGGTGAAGCGATGATGGCGCTGCCACGCACCACCGACGTGGAGGTGTGCTGATGTATGTAGCCGTGAAAGGGGGCGAAAAGGCGATTGCCAGCGCCCATCAGCTGCAGGCCGATCTGCGCCGTGGCGATCGCAGCGTTGCGGAGCTGGGCTGCGATCAGGTGGCGCAACAGCTGGGGCTGGCGGTGGACCGGGTGATGACCGAAGGCGGCATCTTTGACACACAGCTGGCGGCCTTAGCCATCAAACAGGCCAGTGGTGATTTGGTCGAGGCGATTTTCCTGCTGCGCGCCTACCGCACCACGCTGCCGCGCCTCGCGGACAGCCTGGCGCTGGAAACCGCGGAAATGCGCATCGAGCGCCGCATCTCGGCAGTTTACAAAGATCTGCCCGGTGGCCAGGTGCTGGGCCCGACCTATGACTACAGCCACCGCCTGCTGGATTTTACCCTGCTGGCCAACGGCGAAACGCCGGCCGCCGCGCGTGACGATCAG
>NZ_SDFT01000087.1:0-14033 GCF_004916815.1 Pantoea sp. R102 | reverse complement strand
GGAGTCATGTCCTGCCACTGTTTCACCATGCCGAGGAAGCGGTTGTTCAGGTTCAGCACCAGCACCGGCAGGTCATACTGCAGCGCGGTCGACAACTCCTGAATATTCATCTGAATACTGCCGTCGCCGGTTACGCAAATCACGGTCTCCTGCGGCAGCGCCATCTTCACGCCGAGTGCCGCCGGCAGGCCAAAGCCCATCGTGCCGAGGCCGCCGGAGTTGATCCAGCGACGCGGTTTATCGAACTGGTAGTAAAGCGCGGCGAACATCTGGTGCTGGCCGACGTCCGAGGTCACATACGCCTCACCGTGCGTCAGACGACAAATGGTTTCGATCACCGCCTGCGGTTTGATTTTGTCGCTGGTACGGTCAAATTCGAGGCACTTGCGGCTGCGCCAGCCTTCAATGCTCTGCCACCAGTCACGCAGGCTGTCGAGCTCCTGCTTCGCCTCGCTCTGTGCCAGCAGCTCCAGCATCTGCGTCAGCGTCTGTCTGGCATCGCCGACAATCGGAATATCGGCGCTGACGGTTTTGGAGATCGAGGTCGGATCGACGTCAATGTGCATCACGGTGGCATTCGGGCAATACTTCGCCAGATTGTTGGTGGTGCGGTCATCAAAGCGTACGCCGATACCAAAGATCAGATCGGCATTGTGCATGGTCATGTTGGCTTCATAGGTGCCGTGCATACCGAGCATGCCCACACACTGGCGATGCGTGCCCGGGAACGCGCCCAGCCCCATCAGCGAGGTGGTGACCGGAATATTCAGCTGCTCTGCCAGCTGCAGCAGTTCCGCCTCGCAGCCTGAAGTAATGGCCCCGCCGCCGACGTAAATTACCGGCTTGTGCGCCGCCAGCAGCGTCTGCAGCGCGCGCTTGATCTGGCCTTTGTGGCCCTGCAGCGTCGGATTGTAAGAGCGCATGCTGACGGTTTCCGGCCACACGTAAGGCAGCTTATTGGCCGGATTCAGAATATCTTTTGGCAGATCGATCACCACCGGCCCCGGACGACCGCTGGCCGCCAGCCAGAAGGCTTTTTTCAGCACCGTTGGGATCTCTTCGGTGCTTTTCACCAGGAAGCTGTGCTTCACCACCGGACGCGAAATCCCCACCATGTCGCACTCCTGGAAGGCATCATAGCCAATCAGCGAGGACGGCACCTGACCAGAGAGGATTACCAGCGGAATGGAATCCATATAAGCGGTCGCAATACCGGTGATAGCGTTTGTGGCGCCAGGACCTGAGGTGACCAGCACCACGCCGACTTCGCCGGTCGCGCGCGCCAGGCCATCCGCCATATGTACGGCGCCCTGCTCGTGGCGCACCAGCACGTGGTCAATACCACCGACCGTTTGCAGCGCATCATAAATATCGAGCACCGCACCGCCCGGATAACCGAATACCTGCTTAACGCCCTGATCGATTAACGAACGGACGACCATTTCGGCTCCTGACAACATCTCCATTTTCTGCCTCCAGGCTTGAGAGCCAGCTGCGCCAGCAAACGCTATTCTGCGTGCCGCTCGCATCTGTCCCTTTATTGCCAATTAAGATCAAAACCTTATGTTTATGCTCAGAAGACGCCATTCATTTCGTCTTCCAGGTACAGGGAATCTACCTGCGTGGATTCTTTTGAGAGTAGGTCGATTACCATAACCGCAGAAAACCCGGCCTGCAAACGTCATAAGGCGGCACGGCGCTGTCAGTGACAAAAAAGGCACTGACGTGTGATTATCGCCCGGGAGGAATAAACTAATGCGATGGCATAAGGACAGAGGAAAATGCTGGTTTGCAGATTATTTACAGCGTGTTGTAAGAAATATGATTTTCATATTGCCAGCGTGTTTAGCCCACAATTTTTTCCGCTACCGCGTTTCTGGCGTGATTAACTCTTAAATCCCTCTTCCACATCACAATCTGCTAAGCAACAAGCTTTATCTTGTTTTTCCACCTGACGAATAAGCCTTACTAAAAACATATAATTCAGCAACTTAAAATTATCCGCCTTTTTTAAAAGATTTTTTAAAGTGGCATAACGCGCTAAGCCACCGTTAATTAATGGCAATGCTCTGCGATGACCGATAATCCCAGCACATCGCCCTTTTCCGGCCAGAGAAATACCCTTTCACTTAGGGTTGACATCGCCAGGCGAATCCAGTACCAATATGTGCAGCACTCATTTTACGAGGTTTGATTCATGTCACGTTCTTTTCGTCTACTCGGTCTACTACTTAACGCATCCAGTTTGCGCGGTAGACTCGTGGGCGAAATCAACAACTGATTCGAACCTGCTGAAAGTTAAAAAACCCGCGCCACTGCGCGGGTTTTTTTATGCTCGTAGCACCGGCGAAGTCAATGCAAAAGGAAGATGACCATGAGCCAGCAAGTAATAATTTTCGATACCACTCTGCGCGACGGCGAACAGGCATTACAGGCCAGCCTGAGTGTTAAAGAAAAACTGCAGATCGCCCTGGCGCTGGAAAGGATGGGCGTGGATGTAATGGAAGTCGGTTTTCCGGTCTCTTCGCCGGGTGATTTCGAATCCGTGCAGACCATTGCCCGGACCATCAAAAACAGTCGCGTGTGTGGTCTGGCGCGCTGTGTCGAGAAAGATATCGACGCGGCTTACGAATCGCTGCGCGTGGCCGACGCCTTCCGTATTCACACCTTTATCGCCACTTCGCCGATGCACATCGCCACTAAACTGCGCAGCACGCTGCCGGAAGTGATTGAACGCGCGGTGCACATGATTAAGCGGGCGCGCAACTATACCGATGACGTTGAGTTCTCCTGCGAGGACGGTGGCCGTACGCCGATTGACGACCTGTGCCGCATGGTAGAAGCCGCAATCAACGCCGGCGCCACCACCATCAATATTCCGGACACCGTGGGCTACACCCTGCCGGGCGAGTACGCCAACATCATTGGTCAGCTGGTACAGCGCGTGCCGAACATCGACAAAGCGATTCTGTCGGTACATACCCATGACGATCTGGGTATGGCGACCGGTAACGCCATTGCGGCAGTGCTGGCCGGTGCGCGTCAGGTCGAAGGCACGCTGAACGGCCTGGGCGAGCGCGCCGGTAACTGTGCGCTGGAAGAGGTGATCATGGCGATTAAAACCCGTCAGCAGATCATGAACGTGCACACCAACATCAATCATCAGGAAATCTACCGCACCAGCCAGATTGTCAGCCAGATCTGCAACATGCCGATCCCGGCCAACAAAGCGGTGGTCGGTTCCAACGCCTTCGCCCACTCCTCCGGCATTCATCAGGATGGCGTGCTGAAGAACCGCGAAAACTACGAAATCCTGACGCCAGAATCGATTGGCCTGCACAAAATTCAGCTGAACCTGACCTCCCGCTCCGGCCGTGCCGCCGTGAAGCACCGTATGGAAGAGATGGGTTATAAAGAGTCCGATTACAACCTGGATACGCTGTACGACGCCTTCCTGAAGCTGGCGGACAAAAAAGGCCAGGTGTTCGATTACGACCTGGAAGCGCTGGCCTTCATTAATAAGCAGAATGAAGAGCCGGAGTACTTCCAGCTGAACGAATTCAACGTGCAGACCGGCTCCAGCGTCACCGCGACGGCGTCGGTGCAGCTGGGCTGCGGCGAAGAGGCCAAAGCCGACGCCGCCACCGGTAACGGTCCGGTTGATGCCGTCTACCAGGCTATTAACCGTATCACCGGCTTCGATGCTGAACTGGTGAACTACAAGCTGACCGCGAAAGGCCACGGCGAAAACGCGCTGGGTCAGGTCGATATCGTGGTCAACTACAACGGGCGTAAATTCCACGGCGTGGGCCTGGCGACCGACATCGTCGAATCCTCGGCGAAAGCGATGGTGAATGCCCTGAACAACATCTGGCGGGCAAAGCAGGTCGAAAAAGAATTGCAGCGTAAATTTAAAGATCAGAAGGAAACGGTGTAACTATGACTCAGTCTTATCATATTGCGGTAATGCCAGGCGACGGAATCGGTCCGGAAGTGATGGCGCAGGCCATGAAAGTTCTCGACGCGATTCGCGCGCGCTTCGATATGCGCATCACCACCAGCGAATATGATGTCGGCGGTATCGCCATCGATCGTCACGGTGAACCTTTACCCGCCGCCTCCGTGGCCGGTGCTGAGCAGGCCGATGCCATTCTGTTCGGCTCGGTCGGCGGTCCAAAATGGGAACACCTGCCGCCGGCTGGCCAGCCTGAGCGCGGTGCGCTGCTGCCGCTGCGTAAACACTTCAAACTGTTCAGCAACCTGCGCCCGGCGGCGCTGTACAAAGGTCTGGAAGCATTTTGCCCGCTGCGCAGCGACATCGCTGCCCGCGGCTTCGATATCCTGTGCGTGCGTGAGCTGACCGGCGGCATCTATTTCGGCCAGCCGAAAGGCCGCGAAGGCAGCGGCGCGCATGAACGCGCTTTTGATACCGAGGTCTATCACCGTTTTGAAATCGAGCGTATTGCCCGCAACGCCTTCGAAGCTGCGCGCAAGCGTCGTAACAAAGTGACTTCCGTTGATAAAGCCAACGTGCTGGCGACCTCAGTGATGTGGCGTGAAATCGTCAACGAAGTGGCAAAAGATTATCCGGATGTGCAGCTGAGCCATATGTACATCGACAACGCCACCATGCAGCTGATTAAGGATCCGTCGCAGTTTGACGTTTTACTCTGCTCGAATCTGTTTGGTGACATTCTGTCGGACGAGTGCGCGATGATTACCGGCTCGATGGGCATGCTGCCTTCGGCCAGTCTGAATGAAGAGGGCTTCGGCCTGTTCGAACCGGCGGGCGGTTCCGCACCGGATATCGCCGGCCAGAACATCGCCAACCCGATTGCGCAGATTCTGTCGCTGGCGATGCTGCTGCGTTTCAGCCTGAACGCTGATGCCGCTGCGGATAGCATTGAGCGCGCGGTAAGCCGTGCGCTGGAAGCGGGCCATCGCACCCGTGATTTGGCCGGTGACGGCCCTGCCGTGAGCACCGATGAAATGGGCAGCATCATTGCCGGTTACATCAGCGAGGAAAAATAACAAAATGAAAAGCTTATACCAGAAGTTATTTGATGCACATGTCGTTCACGAAGCGCCAGACGAAACGCCGTTACTGTATATCGATCGTCACCTGATTCACGAAGTCACCTCGCCGCAGGCGTTTGACGGTCTGCGTGCGCACGGCCGTAAAGTGCGCCAGCCGTCGAAGACCTTTGCCACCATGGACCACAACGTTTCCACCCAGACCAAAGACATCAACGCCTCGGGTGAAATGGCGCGTATCCAGATGCAGGAGCTGATGAAGAACTGTGCTGAGTTCGGCATTCAGCTGTATGACCTGAACCACCCGTTCCAGGGCATTGTGCACGTGATCGGTCCTGAGCAGGGCATGACGCTGCCGGGCATGACCATCGTTTGCGGCGACTCGCACACCGCAACGCACGGCGCCTTCGGTTCCCTGGCGTTCGGTATCGGCACCTCCGAAGTGGAGCACGTGTTCGCCACACAGACCCTGAAACAGGGCCGGGCGAAAACCATGAAGATTGAAGTGCTGGGCGAAGCTGCGCCGGGCATCACCGCCAAAGACATCGTACTGGCGATCATCGGTAAAACCGGCAGCGCCGGCGGTACCGGTCACGTGGTTGAATTCTGTGGCCCGGCGATTGAAGCGCTGAGCATGGAAGGCCGCATGACGCTGTGCAACATGGCGATTGAGATGGGCGCCAAAGCGGGACTGGTGGCACCGGATGACACCACGTTTGCCTATCTGAAAGACAAGCAGTTTGCGCCGAAGGGCGAGCAATGGGAGCAGGCGGTGGCTTACTGGCGCACCCTGAAGTCCGACAGCGACGCGCAGTTTGACGCCGTCGTGACGCTGAATGCTGCCGATATCGCGCCGCAGGTCACCTGGGGCACCAATCCGGGCCAGGTGATGGCCGTGGATCAGGCCATCCCGAATCCTGCCTCGTTTGCCGATCCGGTTGAACGTGCTTCCGCCGAGAAAGCGCTGGCCTATATGGATCTGCAGCCGGGCATCAAACTGACTGAGGTAGCCATCGATAAAGTGTTTATCGGTTCCTGCACCAACTCACGTATCGAAGATCTGCGCGCGGCTGCCGCGATTGCCAAAGGCCGCAAAGTCGCGCCGGGCGTGGTTGCGATGGTGGTGCCAGGTTCTGGTCCGGTGAAAGCGCAGGCGGAAGCCGAAGGTCTGGACAAAATCTTCCTCGAAGCCGGTTTTGAATGGCGTCTGCCGGGCTGTTCGATGTGCCTGGCAATGAATAACGACCGTCTGAATCCGGGCGAGCGCTGTGCCTCAACCAGTAACCGTAACTTTGAAGGTCGCCAGGGTCGCGGCGGTCGCACCCATCTGGTGAGCCCGGCGATGGCTGCTGCGGCGGCGGTAACCGGTCGTTTTGCCGACATTCGTGAATTGACTCAGGGAGCTTAAGCCATGGCGAACAAATTTACCCAACACACCGGGATTGTGGCCCCGCTGGATGCCGCAAACGTCGACACCGATGCCATCATCCCGAAGCAGTTTTTGCAGAAAGTAACGCGCACCGGCTTTGGCGCACACCTGTTCCACGACTGGCGTTTTGATGATGATGCCGGCACCCAGCCGACCGCCAGCTTCGTGCTGAATAAGCCGGAGTTCAAAGGCACCAGCATCCTGCTGGCGCGCGAGAACTTTGGCTGCGGCTCCTCGCGTGAACACGCGCCGTGGGCGCTGACCGACTTCGGTTTTCACGTGGTGATTGCGCCGAGTTTCGCCGACATCTTCTACGGTAACAGCTTTAACAACCAGCTGCTGCCGGTGAAGCTGAGCGAAGAGCAGGTCGATGAAATGTTCAAACTGGTGGCCGCGCAGCCGGGTATCCGCTTCACCGTGGATCTCGAAGCGCAGACCGTCACCGCCGGCGACAAGGTTTACCACTTTGAAATTGACAGCTTCCGCCGTCACTGCATGATCAACGGCCTCGACAGCATTGGCCTGACGCTGCAGCATGAAGCGTCCATCGCCAGTTACGAATCCAGCCAGCCAGCGTTTCTGCGCTAAGGTTTACCCGGTGCGCAGCAATGCGCACCTTACAGCAAACGCGTCAGTAATTTGGTCGCCATTGATGGCGACCAAAGATGCTTAAATGCACAATGCGCTGTAGGGTCGCCATTTATGGCGACCAAAATGTGCAAAACATGCCCGAAACGCGCAATGCCCCGCAGGGTCGCCATTGATGGCGACCTTCAATCTCCACACCGCCCTCACCGCGCATCCCGTACCCGCGCCGCCAGCACCAGCGCCACCACCGCCATCACCAGCGCCAGCCAGTACACCGACTCATGACCAAAGCGCTCACTCAGTATCCCCTGAATCAGGCCGGCGATAATCAACCCGGTTGAAATCGAGGTAGTGAACATGGTGGTCGCCGCACCGGCACGGCCCGGCATCAAATCCTGAAACCACAGCATACCAATGCCGGCGATGATGCCGATAAACGCGGCATTAAACAGCTGCAGCACCATCAGCGCGGTTTGAGAACGGAACAGCACCAGCCCGAGATAAAATACAATCGCCGCTACCAGCGCCAGCAACATCAGCTTGCGCTTGCCGTAGCGCTTCGCGTAATGGCCGGCCAGCAGCATGATCGGGATCTCCAGCCCGGCGGCGGTGCCCATCAGCAGACCCGCCAGCTTCTCCGGCAGGCCAAGGGTTGCGCTGATATACAGCGGCATATCAATGATATACATGGTATTACACGCCCACATCACCACCGAGGCGATAAACAGCAGCCGCACCTGGCTGTCTTTCCACGGGCTGAGCTGCATCAGCACCTGCTCCGGCGTGGCGGCGATGCGCGGCACCGAGGGCAGCGTGCGCCAGATCAGCAGCATACTCAGCAGAAAAATCACCGCCGCCACGCAGAATAGCGTGACGAAGCCGTAGTTGAGCGCCAGCGCGAACGACAGCGGCGGCCCAATCACCCACGCCAGCGACAGCTGCGCGCGCATCACCGAACTGAACATCACTACTTCACGCGCCGACTGATCGGCATATTCACGCGCCAGCGCGAAGATCTGCGGAATCGCCACGCTGGCCAGCGCCGACAGCAGCACACCGAGGGTGATGAGCGTCAGATAGTGACGGTTAAAGGCAAACAGTAGCGCGTTGGCCACCGCCATCAGGCAGCAAAACAGGATCAGATGACGGCGATCGCCACGGTTATCCGAACGCTTCGCCATCAGCAGGCTGATCACGATCCCGGCGACGGCATTGATGGTAAAGAACAGGCCGACCCAGAACGGCCGCACCTGCACCTCGCGCGTCAAAAACAGGCTGAGCGTCGGCGCCTGTAACGCCCCCGCCACGCCGACCATAAACGACACTGCCATAAAGGAGAGGTAAACCGGATTCAGGCGGCGCGGCCGCGGTAACAGCGATTTCATGCAGAAATCCCTTTGAGGAAAAAGACCGGGAAAAAAACAGCGTAGAAGATTCCACAGCAAAACGAAAAAAGCCAGCAGAGAAAAACTCCGCTGGCGGTGAAATTGCACCCTACTCAGAAAAGGTTCCACGTCGGCGGAACCGCTGGCAGAGCGCCATTCATTGCTGAATGCCTCCCGCTCTTCCATTGCCCGCCAGTATGCCTCTAATATGGGGCAGGAAAAACTGAGCGAAGTCGAGAAGGAGTTCCCCTTTTATGTCCTCTGCGCGTCTGCAACAGCAATTCATTCGCCTGTGGCAACACTGTCAGGGCCAGGATCAGGAAACCACGCTGAGCGAGCTGGCTGAACTGCTGCACTGCTCACGCCGCCACATGCGTAACCTGCTGAACGCCATGCAGGCGGCGGGCTGGCTGATCTGGCAGGCTGAAGCCGGTCGCGGTAAACGCTCGCTGCTGAGCTTCTGCTACACCGGACTGGCGCTACAGCAGCAGCGCGCAGAAGACCTGCTGGAGCAGGATCGCATCGACCAGCTGGTGCAGCTGGTGGGCGATAAAAACCAGGTGCGGCAGATGATTGCCGCGCACCTTGGCCGCAGCTTTCGCCAGGGCAAGCATATTCTGCGCGTGCTCTACTACCGGCCCTTGCCTAACCTGCTGCCCGGCTCGCCGTTGCGCCGTTCAGAAACCCACCTGGCGCGTCAGATATTCAGCGGCCTGACGCGTATAAATGAGGAAAAGGGGGAAATCGCCGCCGACATCGCCCATCACTGGCAGCAAACCTCTCCGCTGCACTGGCGCTTCTTCCTGCGGCCGGCAATCCGCTTTCATCATGGCCGCGAGCTGGAGATGGAGGATGTCATCGCCTCGCTGGAACGGGTGCGCAGCCAGCCGCTGTTTTCGCATATCGACCAACTGCACTCGCCGGCGCCGTGGACGCTGGATATCCATCTCAGCCAGCCGGACTGCTGGCTGCCGTGGCTGCTGGCCAGCGTCAGCGCCATGATTCTGCCGCGTGAATGGCCGACACTGCGCCACTTCGCCCGTCAGCCCATTGGCACCGGTCCGTACAGCGTGGTGCGCAATCAGCAAACCCAGCTAAAAATCGCCGCGTTTGATGACTACTTCGGCTACCGCGCGCTGATTGATGATGTCTCGATCTGGGTGCTGCCGGAGATCAGCGATGAGCTGGTCTACGCCGGTGTAAAACTGGAAGGCGAAAACGACGACGAAAAATCGGAAGAGAGTCGCCTCGAAGAGGGCTGCTATTTTCTGCTGTTCGATCAGCGCTCTGAACGCGGGCGCGATGCCGGTTTCCGCCGCTGGGTGAGCGATCTGCTTAACCCTATCGCGCTGCTCAATCATGCCGGCGTCGGCTATCAGCGCTACTGGTTCCCGGCTTATGGCCTGCTGCCGCGCTGGCACCATCGGCGCGATATCACCCCAGCCCACAAGCCCGACGGCGTGACCCAGCTGACGCTCAGCTGGTACAGCCACCACGTCGAACACGAGGGCATCGCCAATGCGCTGCGGCCGCTGCTGGCGCAGCAGGGCGTCGAGCTGATTACCCGCGAAGTGAGCTACGAAAGCTGGTTCGACGGCGCGGGCGAGAGTGACATCTGGCTGGGCAGCGTCAACTTTACCCTGCCGCTCGACTACGCCCTGTTCGCTCAGCTCTACGAGCTACCGCTGATGCATCACTGTATCCCGCTCGACTGGCAGGCCGACGCCGCGCGCTGGCGTGAGAAAGCGCTGCCGCTGGCGGAGTGGAGCAAACAGCTGGTAAACAGCGACTATCTGCATCCACTGTTTCATCACTGGCTGCTGCTGGAGGGCCAGCGCAGCATGCGTGGCGTGCGGCTGAACACGCTCGGCTGGTTTGACTTCAAGTCCGCCTGGTTCGCCCCGCCGGAGCTGTAAAAAAGGCAGCAGGAGACAACACGACCAGCAGGTGAACCTTTCGCGTTGTCCTGTAAATGTCTAGAATATGTCGTTCTCAACGGGGTGCCGGTTAACTGGCTGAGAGAGACCCGTCGAACCTGATCCGGCTCGTACCGGCGTAGGGATTTGAGATGCTCCGCCCTCAGATCCTTTGCGACGCAACCTTACCTTCTCCTTAAGGAACGCAAAGTGTTAAATAAAGTTCTGCCCCTGTTGCTGCTGATCGCTGCGCCGGCTCTGGCGGCCAAACCCGTTCTCACCGTGTATACCTACGACTCGTTCGCCGCCGACTGGGGCCCCGGTCCGGCAGTGAAAAAAGCCTTTGAGGCCCGCTGCGGCTGTGAGCTGAACTATGTGGCGCTGGAGGATGGCGTATCGCTGCTTAATCGCCTGCGTATGGAAGGAAAGAACAGCAAGGCCGACGTGGTACTGGGGCTGGACAATAACCTGATTCAGGCGGCGGAAAAAACCGGCCTGTTCAGCAAAAGCACGGTGGATACCCGTGCACTGCAGCTGCCGGACGGCTGGCACAATGACACTTTTATCCCGTTTGATTACGGCTACTTCGCGTTCGTTTACGACAAAAACAAGCTAAAGAATCCGCCGCACAGCCTGAAGGAGCTGGTCGAAAGCCCGGAAAAATGGCGGGTGATTTATGAAGACCCGCGCACCAGCACGCCGGGGCTCGGTCTGCTGCTGTGGATGCAGAAAGTGTACGGCGATGAAGCGCCGGCTGCCTGGCAGAAGCTGGCCAGCAAAACCGTGACCGTCACCAAAGGCTGGAGCGAAGCTTATGGTCTGTTCCTCAAAGGCGAAAGCGATCTGGTGCTGAGCTACACCACCTCGCCGGCTTACCACATCATTGAAGAGAAAAAGGATAACTACGCCGCCGCGCCGTTCAGCGAAGGTCACTATCTGCAGGTAGAAGTGGGCGCGCAGCTCGCCAGCAGCAAACAGCCGCAGCTGGCGCAGCAATTCATGCAGTTTATGGTGTCGCCAGCGTTTCAGAGCACCATTCCCACCGGCAACTGGATGTATCCGGTGATCAAAAGCGATTTACCCGCCGGTTATCAGGCGTTGCCGGTGCCTGCTAATGCGCTGCAATACACCCCGACAGAGGTGGCTGACCATCGCGCGGCGTGGATTAGTGCGTGGCAGCGCGCCGTCAGCCGCTGATGCCCGGCTGGCTGCTGCCCGGAGCGCTTAGCGCACTGCTATTGTGTGCGGTCGCGCTGCTGGCGCTCGGTGCCCTGCTGCTTGCCGCGCCGGCCACTGACTGGCGCGCGCTGCTCAGCGATAGCTATCTGCACCATGTGCTGGCGTTCTCCTTTGAACAGGCGCTGCTGTCAGCGCTGCTTTCGGTGCTGCCAGCCATTCTGCTGGCCCGCGCGCTCTATCGCCGCCGTTTTACCGGCCGCACCCTGCTGCTGCGCCTGTGCGCCATGACGCTGGTGCTGCCGGTGCTGGTCGCCGTATTCGGTCTGCTGAGCGTCTATGGGCGCAGCGGCTGGCTGGCGCAGCTGTGTGCCACAGTCGGTATCGATTATCACTTCTCGCCCTATGGCCTGCAGGGTATTTTGCTGGCGCACGTGTTCTTTAATCTGCCGCTGGCGACGCGCATGCTGCTGCAGGCGCTGGAGAGCATTCCCGGCGAGCAGCGCCAGCTGGCGGCGCAGCTCGGTCTGCGCGGCTGGCCGCTGTTTCGCCTGCTGGAGTGGCCGTGGCTGCGCCGTCCGCTGCTGCCAACGGCGGCGCTGATCTTTATGCTGTGCTTCGCCAGTTTTGCCACCGTGCTGGCACTGGGCGGCGGTCCGCAGGCCACCACGCTGGAGCTGGCCATTTATCAGGCGCTTAGCTTTGATTACGATCCCGGCCGCGCCGCGCTGCTGGCATTACTGCAGCTCGGCTGCTGTCTGCTGCTGGTGCTGCTCAGCCAGCGCTTCAGTAAAGCGATTCCGGCCGGTAGCCAGACGGTGCGCGGCTGGCGCGATCCGCAGGATTCCTGGCGCGCACGCGTCGCGGATACGCTGCTGATTACGCTGGCACTGCTGTTACTGCTGCCACCGCTGACGGCGGTGCTGGTCGACGGCTTACGCGGCGGCATCGCCGGCGCGCTGCAACAGCCCGCGCTGTGGCAGGCCACATGGACGTCGCTGCGCATCGCACTCGGTGCTGGTGTGCTGTGCGTGCTGCTGACCATGATGCTGCTGTGGAGCAGTCGCGAACTGCGCCAGCGTCAGCAGCGCTTCGCCGCGCAGGCCATGGAACTCAGCGGAATGCTGATTCTGGCGATGCCGGGCATCGTGCTGGCAAGCGGGTTCTTTCTGCTGTTCAACGCCACCGTTGGCCTGCCGCAGCGTGCCGATGCGCTGGTGATCTTCACCAACGCGCTGATCGCCATCCCCTACGCTATGAAAGTGCTGGAAAATCCGATGCGCGATCTCAGCGCGCGCTACGCTCAGCTGTGCGCCTCGCTGGGCATCAGTGGGTTTACTCGCCTGCGGCTGATTGAACTGCGGGCGCTGAAACGTCCGCTGGCGCAGGCGCTGGCATTTGCCTGCGTGCTATCGATTGGCGATTTCGGCGTGGTGGCGCTGTTTGGCAGCGCCGATTTCCGCACCCTGCCGTTTTATCTGTTCCAGCAGATTGGCGCCTATCGCGGTGCCGATGGCGCGGTGACCGCGCTACTACTGCTGCTGTTATGCCTGCTGCTGTTTACGCTGATGGAAAAATTACCGGGTCGCCATGCTGACACTGAATAACCTTACTTATCTCTACCAGCATCTGCCGATGCGCTTCAGCTTTAGCGCACAGGCCGGTGAACGTCTCGCCATTCTCGGCCCGAGCGGCGCGGGCAAAAGTACCCTGCTGAGCCTGCTCGGCGGCTTTCTGCCGGTGAGTCAGGGCAGCCTGCTGATCGATGGCGTCGACCACACCCGTAGCGTGCCTTCAGCGCGACCGGTATCGATGCTGTTTCAGGAGAACAATCTGTTTCCGCACCTGACGGTGCAGCAAAATCTGGGGCTGGGCCTGCATCCCGGCCTGAAGCTAACGCGCGAACAGCAGCAGCAGGTACAGCAGATTGCGGAGCAAACCGGGCTGGAATCGATGCTGACGCGTCTGCCCGGCCAGCTCTCCGGCGGTCAGCGCCAGCGCGTGGCGCTGGCGCGCTGCCTGCTGCGTAATCAGCCGGTCCTGCTGCTGGATGAACCGTTTTCGGCACTCGATCCGGCGCTGCGCAGCGAGATGCTGCAGCTGGTGCGCGCGGTGTGCGAGGCACGCACTATCACGCTGCTGATGGTGTCGCACAGTCTGGAGGATGCGCAGCAGATTGCGTCACGCAGCCTGGTGATTGTTGACGGTCGGGTGTACTGGGATGGCAGCACCGCCAGCCTGCTGCGCGGCGAGAGCCCAGCGGCCGCCATCCTTGGCGTATCACCGCGTTAAGCGAAGAATACCTTCCACAGCAGCTGCAGGAAAATCGGCATCATCGGGTGGAACAGCAGCGCAATAAAGGCACCCACGCCGATGAGCGCCATCAGCGGAGCCAGCCAGCGCAGCCGCGCCTGCGGCAGATAAGGCGTGGCCCAGTCGACGCTTTTGCCGCTGCGCCACCAGCGCCAAAGCAGCCAGCCGCCGATCCACAGCAGCAGCGCCACC
>NZ_SDFT01000086.1:0-11752 GCF_004916815.1 Pantoea sp. R102 | reverse complement strand
GGTGATCTGGGTTACCGGGCGCGACGCTTCCACGTTGTCAGCCAGTCCGGTGACATCGATACTGGCGGTGTTGCGGTAATAGCTGTTCACATCCGAAATCACCGCTTTGCCAAAGAAATTGGTATACGTGTTACTGCCACCACCGTTGACCGGTACGCCGGAGACGCCATCGGTATCGACCATCAGACGCGTGCTGCCGGGCATGCCCAGCCGGTGCAGCGCCGCGCCCTGCGGCGTGAGCGTTAAACCGCCCTGCAGTGACAGGCTGGCGCTGCGGTACTGTCCCTGCTGCGCGCTGGCGCTGGCCGTCATGCTGGTCAGACTGCCCTGATGACTGTAAAACCCGCTGAACGACTGACGGCGATCGTTATTGAGGCCGGCGCTCAGGCTGTAGCTGTTATTACTGTCCAGCCGGTCATAAAAACTGGCCGAGTGGGTGGTTTGCTTACCGCTGGTTTGCTGGCTGTAGCTCAGGCTACTGTCACCGCCAATCGGCATACTGAAGTTGAGGTAAACGCTGTCATCGTTTTTGCCGTTATATTGCGTCCGGTTGAGCGACAGACTTAAACTCAGATTCTTAAACCGGCCGACATCAAAGTAGCGCGAAGTGGAAAAGCTCCAGCGATCCAGCGGGGCACGATCCCAATAGGTCTGATGGCTGTAGCTGAGGTAACTACTCAGGTTCAGGCTGCGAAAGTGCTTGTTGAGCGTAATGGTGTAGAGCTCTTTGCTGTTAGAAACCTGCTGGTTGCGATAACGCGCGTCGAGATACTGCGGCAGACTCATAAAGTTGCGCTGCGAAAAGCGGTAGCCGGCAAACGTCACCTGACCATCAAGTTCCTCGAAGCGTTTGGAATAGCTCAGGCGATAAGAGCCGCCGCTTTTGTTGCCCTGCTGCGGCAAGCCAGCCTGTGACTGGGTGGCATCAAACGAAATGGCGCCCAGCAACAGCAGATCGCGCCCCAGACCCATCGATAACGCTTTGTAATTGCCTGCGGCCAGCCCGCCGCCGTACATCGACCAGCCGTTACTGATCCCCCAGGAGAATTCGCCGGTGGCAAACGTAGGGCCCTGCGTTTTGTGCTCTTCGCTGCCTGGTTTGCCGCTGGCGAATTTGTAACGCACGCGGCCCGGACGGGTCAGATACGGGATGGTGGCGGTATCGACGCTAAAGGTCTGCACGCTGCCGTCCTGCTCCTCGACGCGCACGTCAAGCTGGCCGGAGACGGCATCATTGAGATCCTGAATACGAAATGGACCGGCAGCCACCTGCGATTCATAAATCACCCGTCCCTGCTGGCTAATGGTGACTTTGGCGTTGGTTTTGGCGATACCGGTTACTTCCGGCGCATAGCCACGCAGGTTGGGCGGCAGCATGTTGTCATCGCTGGTGATCGCCGCACCAAGATAGCGAAAGCTGTCAAACATGCCGGAATCGAGATAGTTCTCGCCCAGCGTGGCTTTCGCCTGGAGAGAAGGCAGCGGCCGATAGGCGTAAAAGCGTGTCCAGGTGAATTCCTGGCGATGGCTGCCCGTGCCACGATTTTGCTGCATCTGCCAGTCCGCACGCAGGCGCCAGGCACCGGCGTTAACGCCACCGGTGCCGTTGCCGCTCACACTCTGGCTTTTAGCGCCGTATTGCGCACGCGTAGTGGAGGCAAACAGGTTGTAATCCATTAACAGGCCCGGGACGCCGTTATCCCAGCGCGACGGCGGTTCCCAGTTGGCGGCGCTGTACTCCAGCCATGCCTGTGGAATGGTGATGTTGAGGCGAGATTCACCCAGATTGCCGCGCACCTGCATGCCGGAGATGGAATCCACCGCCAGACACTGGCCGTCCTGCAGCCACGACGCGTTTTTCAGCACTTCCGGTTTCAGCGCCAGTTTATCCACCATTTCGGGTGTCAGGCAGGGCAGACTTTCATTCGGCGCATTTTCGGGCGCGTAGTAGCGCACCAGCATTTCCGGAATCTGTGTCTGGTTGACGCGCAGCTCCATCATGTATTCGCCCGGCATGATGTAGCCGGCCTGAGCAAACTGCGACAGATCGATGTTTTGCCGATCGTTGAGATCAAGAATATCGGTGTTGAATGAGACCGCACCGGCAGCGAAGAGCGGAGCACTGTAGCCGAGGGCTAACATTAACGCCACGCTGAGCGGCGTCAGCCTGATACGCTGCCTGCGCACGCATGAGACTGGCGCAGTTAATGAAGCCTTTTTCATGGCAAGCGGTGTCCGTAAACCGTGAAAGATCAGTTGTAATTAATGTGAAAACGAATCGCGGCGGCGTAACTCCCGCTGTGCAGTTGCTGCTGGTTGCTGACCAGCGTGAGCCGATAACGCAGGTCGTGCTGCTGCGTCAGATGCTGATCGATCGGCTGCGCCTCACCGGGAGCAATGGTGTTGCCCTGCGTATCCGTAATCATCAGCTCTACCCCTTTGGCATCGCCATACACAGCAAAACGCTGCTGACCCGGCGGGCCATCGTGGTCAAAGGTGATAGAAAAGGTGCGTGCCACGCCTCCCGACGCGCTGTACTCCACCGGACAATTGACCAGCTGGATAGAGAAGGGAAAACCCGGCCCTTTACCGTCACGTTGCAGGCGCGCCAGCGGCAGCACCCCCATCGCGATGGTTTGTTCAGCATCATCGACCTTAATGGCGCAGGCACCCTGATGAATGGCGCCGCGTAACGCAACGCGGCCGCGGTCGATCAACTGTTCGGCGCGGCAGTCATTGATGAAAAGCACCGATGCCGAAACTATCGCCGCAGGCATAAAACGACTCATCGCCGCAGTTCCTTAAGCGAAAAGATAGAGTGGCGGGCAAGGAAGCCCGCCAGTCTCTGACCATTACTGATAGTTCAGTGCGAAGTCAGCCACGCTCTGGAATTCGCCCGGGACGATAGTCTCAGAAGCGCCGCCACCCTGCAGGAAGGCTGCGAAGGAGAGCTGGTTGTTGCCGTCCATCAGTTTTTGCGCTGGTGTTGCGGTACCCAGTTCAATTTCGGTATCGCCGAAGTTGATGCCGATCGCCGCGCCTGATGCAGTACCGGTGATAGCCAGTTTGCCCGGGATAACCTGAGAGCCAGTACCGGCAAAGGTCACGGTCACTTCTTTTTTGGTTGCGGTGTCGCAGTTTTCCAGTTTGATCTGGAATGGACGCGGTGTAGAACGGCCACCGTCTTTCAGCGCCAGGTTGGAAATCTGACCCAGCTCAACCGTCTGATCGACTGAACCTGGTTCGATGGAGCATGGCGCATCAACAATCGCACCTTTAAACGTCACAGTACCGTTACCTTCACCTGCTGCCATCGCAGAACCCGCCACCAGAGACATAGACAGACCTAAAGCCACAACGATTTTGTTCATGTTCATTTGCTGATTTCCATTTAGGTGAATAAAACAAGGAGCGCGTTCTGCGTCGGTCTTATTCAATTTGCTGTGTATAGAAAAATTTAATTACTTATATTTTTCCTGATGGCCGTCCACATCATTTTTGTGGTTGTCGTCCTCAAGTGGTGCCAACGATAGAGATCAATTTTGCCCTGCGCAACGGTATTTTCGTTATATATGATCAAAAACAACACTCACAAATCCATTATGTTTTAACGGTTATTAAAGCCATTAAAATCAATGGATTGACACAATTCACAGCTTTGCATCAGTGTTTTAATGATTTTAATCAAGGTAAAAACCCTGCCCGTTCACAAGCTGGCGATAATTACCGCAGGTCAATTCACGCAGTAGCTATTTTTTCGCCAGATTAAAATGTTATTTATCTCTGCATTCACAACCTTGATATTTTTATCGCCTGAAAACATCGGTAAATAACAATAAACGCGGTTGTCAAAGGCCTGGCACCCTGCTGTGCGTTTACGCCTATCATGCCGGGAGCACCCTCGCTATAATTCGAAGAACATTTCCTGAATGAGTAGAAGCTTATGATCCGCAGTATGACCGCATACGCCCGCCGTGAAGCCAAAGGCAGCTGGGGCAGCGCCGCCTGGGAACTGCGTTCCGTCAACCAGCGTTACCTCGAAACCTACATCCGCCTGCCGGAGCAGTTTCGCAGCCTGGAGCCGGTGATTCGCGAACGCATCCGCAACCGCCTGACGCGCGGCAAAATCGAGTGCAACCTGCGCTTCGACGCTGATGCCAGCGCCCAGGGTGAGCTGCAGCTGAATGAGTCGCTGGCTAAACAGCTGGTGCAGGCGGCGAACTGGGTGAAGATGCAGAGTGATGAAGGCGCAATTAACCCGCTGGATATTCTGCGCTGGCCGGGCGTGATGACCGCGCAGGAGCAGGATCTGGATGCCATCAACGCGGAACTGCTGCTAGCGCTGGATGGCGCGCTGGACGATTTCATCATTGCGCGTGAAAGTGAAGGCAACGCGCTGAAAGCGCTGATCGAACAGCGACTGCAGGGCGTGACCGAGCAGGTCAGCAAAGTGCGTGCACAGATGCCAGAAGTGCTGAAATGGCAGCGCGAGCGTCTGGTGAGCAAGCTGGAAGAAGCTGAGGTTCAGCTGGAGAACAATCGCCTTGAGCAGGAACTGGTGATGATGGCCCAGCGTATTGATGTAGCCGAAGAGCTGGATCGCCTCGATGCGCACGTAAAAGAGACTTACAACATTCTGAAGAAGAAAGAAGCCGTCGGCCGCCGCCTCGACTTTATGATGCAGGAGTTCAACCGCGAGTCGAACACGCTGGCATCGAAATCGATCAATGCGGACATCACCGCCTCAGCGATTGAGCTTAAGGTGCTGATCGAACAGATGCGCGAGCAGATTCAGAACATCGAGTAACGCTTATCTCTGTAAAGCCCTGCTCAGGGCTTTATCTTTCCTTGCTAACAGCAGCCATTACGCCGGTTTGTATAGCGCCTGGTTGCTGGATCGCACGGTTTTACGGCCTGCCGCAGGTATGCGGTGAGATTTTGCTGCACACCGTAGCCATAGGGTAAGCCTGATTGAGCTATAACGCTTCCATATAGACACAATAGTGTCTGAGCATGGCTTTTTTAGCGTCAAATGGACATTACTGTGTCTGGAACTGGCTTGCAGAAGCTACCAGTTGCAGTGGTAGACCAATATTTAATTTTCGCAATGTAAGGATTATTGCCTGAATGATGAACAACTGTGTCTGTTACTGACCGAAAATGACATATAAATCTGGCCAGCCAATCCACCAACCTATTGTTTTTAAGCAGTTTAAACCCAATCCGATTTCATTCTCACGCCAGTTAGTGCACGATCCATCAATCATCTGAATCCTGAAGATTGCAGAGTTTACATATCTTATACGGCACTATTTGCTAAAGTGCCGGTCGTAATAACTACAGTTGTACCGCACCGGGAACCATGGACCGACTTCTTCGCGCGTTACATTCACTCCTGACATGAAGGCGCTATGAAGAAAACCGGGCAGTTCTGTTCCAAACTTTTGCATCCCCGCTACTGGTTTACCTGGTTCGGGCTGGCAGTGCTCTGGCTGCTGGTGCAGCTCCCCTATCCTTTATTAATCCGGCTGGGTGCGACAGCGGGCCGGCTATCACGCCACTTCCTGAAGCGGCGCGAACGCATCACGCGGCGTAACATCGAACTCTGCTTCCCGCACATTAATGAAGCCGAGAAAGAGATGATGATTGCCGGCAATTTTGAGTCGCTGGGCATGGCGCTGGCGGAAACTGGCATCGCCTGGTTCTGGTCCGATGCGCGCGTGCGTCAACTTTTTCAGGTGCACGGCATCGCCAATCTTCAGCATGCGCAGAGCCAGCAGCGCGGCGTGATGGTGATTGGCGTGCACTTTATGTCGCTGGAGCTGGGTGGCCGTATCACCGGACTGTGCCAGCCGATGATGGCCATGTATCGCCCGCACAATAATCAGGCGATGGAGTGGGCGCAAACCAAAGGGCGCATGCGATCCAATAAAGCAATGATTGATCGACGCGATCTGCGCGGCATGGTTCAGGCGCTGAAACAGGGCGAAGCCGTCTGGTTCGCGCCGGATCAGGACTACGGCCCGAAAGGCAGCGTGTTTGCTCCACTGTTCGCGGTCGAGAAAGCGGCCACCACCAATGGCACCTTTGTGCTGTCGCGGCTGGCGAAACCGGCGATGCTGACCATCGTGCTGATTCGTAATGCGCGCAAAGACGGCTATCAGCTGATCATTCAGCCGCAGCTGGAAAACTACCCGCATGATGATGAAGCGGCCGCCGCGGCGTACATGAATCGGGTGATTGAGAAAGAAATTCTGCGCGCGCCTGAGCAATATCTGTGGCTGCATCGCCGCTTTAAAACCCGTCCGCCAGGCGAAGCTTCACTTTACGTCTAACCAGCGCTCGTGAATGATAGTCCGCACCAAGACATAACCTGCGGACTATTATAATGGAACACACTGAGACAGCAGGCTGGCTGCGACCGCTGCACGCCGACCGGCTTACGCCCTACCTGGAAGTTGATGCTGCGCGCCTGCAGCGTAACCTGCAACGGATGCAACAGAAAGCCGATGCCGCCGGCGTCGCGCTGCGTCCCCATATTAAAACCCATAAAAGCGTCTGGATCGCTGAACAGCAGCGCCAGCTGGGTGCGCGCGGCATTACCGTGTCGAAACCGAGCGAAGGCGTGGCTTTTGTGCTCGGCGGGGCACGCGATGTGCTGCTGGCCTATCCCGTGGTGCACGCCGCCGCGCTGACCGAACTGCTGCAGCTGGCGGCACAGCATCAGGCACGCATTACCTGCATCGCAGATTGCGCGGCGGGCGTGAGCGCCATTGCCGCCGCCCATCAGCAGCAGCCGGACTGCGCGCTGGCGATCGCCATTAAAGTGGATGTGGGTCTGCATCGCGTTGGCGTCGATCCGCATAGCGATAGCGCGCTGACGCTGGCGCAGCAGATTGTCGCCAGCGGATTGCCCTTCGCCGGGCTGATCTCGCATGCGGGTCATGCGTACGCTGCGGGTCATGCCACGGCGATAGCTGAGGTGGCGCAGCAGGAGATCGCGCTGATGCGTGACCTGCAACGGCGGCTGCTGGATGCCGGCTTTGTTCCTTGTCCCATCTCGGTTGGCTCCACGCCCACGGCGCTGGCGGCACCGGTAGCCGCTGGCAGCGATGAAATTCGTCCCGGCAATTATGCCCTGCTGGATCTCACTGCCTGGCGTCTGGGCTTGTGTGAGGCGGATGCGCTGGCGTTAACGGTCGTGACGCGCGTGGTGGCCGTTAATCCTTATTACGCCATCATTGATGCCGGCTCCAAAATGCTGAGCTCGGACAAAGGCCCGCACGGCACCAATGCCAGCGGTTTCGGCATCGCGGTGGACGAGCATGGCCATCAGTATGAAGTGCAGAAGTTGTCGGAAGAGCACGGCTTTTTAACCTATGGCGAACATGCGCCTGCGGTTGGCGCCCTGTTGCGCATCTTCCCTAACCACAGCTGCGCGGTGGTGGCGCAATCCGATCGCTTCGTGCTGCGTCAGCCCGACGGCAGCGCCGGACTGCATGACATTCAGGGCCGTGGCCGTTTTATCTGACAGAAAACGCTGTTGCAGCACACTTCCGTCACCGGGCCGTTTGCAGTCCGGTGACCT
This sequence comes from Pantoea sp. R102, assembly GCF_004916815.1. Taxonomy (NCBI): domain Bacteria; kingdom Pseudomonadati; phylum Pseudomonadota; class Gammaproteobacteria; order Enterobacterales; family Erwiniaceae; genus Pantoea; species Pantoea sp. R102. The sequence goes on along the minus strand of NZ_SDFT01000086.1, from coordinate 4,164 downwards.
TCAGTTAAGGTGACAGGCGATGTTTCAGGTTTAATTTGTCGTTTACCTGCCCCGCGGAGGCTCCATGCTGCCATCTCAGACAGTGACGCTCACCATTCCCCGTAACTGGTTAGATCTGTACGAAACCATCTGGAAACCCGAATGTTTTGCGAAGTGGGCCAGCGGCCTGAGCAGCAGCACGCTGACGCAGGAAGGCCAGTACTGGAAAGCGAAAGGCCCGGAAGGCACAGTGAAAATTCGTTTTACCCCCTATAACCCGTTTGGCGTGATGGATCACTGGATCGACACCGGCAGCGGTAAAGAGGTTTATATGCCGATGCGGGTCATTGCCAACGAGCAGGGGGCCGAAGTCGTCATGGTGGTTTATCGCCAGCAGCTGATGTCTGACGAGAAGTTCGCCGGGGATGTTGCCTGGGTAAAACGCGATCTTGAACGCCTCCTGCATCTGTTAACCCATTAGAATCAATGCATTATCCCACCATCCGCCCTTTATACTGCGCTGGACGCAATCGCTAAAAAGCGCCATTTTTTTCGCGCAGCAGTGTTTAACTGTTTCACCGCGCGCAAAGCGCATTTTCGCACCATTCACCAGTCTGGCTAAAGCGTCGTAACCGGGAAAATTCCTGGTCGTGCCGGACTGGCGAGAGCTGAGTGCTTCTGATTTAACTCTGTTTTTTCCTGTGCGCTGACTTGTTCAACTTTGCAGCGTCATAAAAGGTGGAAAAGGACTAATAAATTGTAAAGACCAGAACTTATATATTCACATCCATATTCTGAAACCATTTATTCCTGCAGTCGATTTATAGGAGTTTTCTTATGGTGTTAATTTAAATAAAACACGGTATAACTCCTTCACACACAGCAGTACTTAATAATAAAAACAGCAGGGACATAACATGGATCGCTCAACCTATCCTTTGTTATCTGAAAAAGAATTTGTTGAGATTGCCAGACGGATACTGGCCGGGAAATATAATAATGCAAAAGGATTTTATAACGATCTCGCGGATTTCCTCCTGACCGGAGGAGATACCGCGCAGACGCCACAACAATTACGCGCCAGGGGCATCATTTTATTATCAGAGCATCACTTAATTAACAGCATCGCGACCTGGCCGGCACTGAAAGGTATCTCAGGACTGCGACAGCAAGCGCTGCATTGATGTGATCTGTACTCTGGGCCGCCGCCCGGGTGAACCCTTAATTGCACTGGTACATGTACCATAATGAGCAGAGTATGGCGATACGCGAAAGAAATCTGGCCAGCGCCAAATGGTCAGTGTTGTCATCCATAAAAATCGTTGGCATTGGGGTATTACAGCTTTCACTGCTGGCGCAAATCCTGCAGGCAAATGAGCTCAATTTGCTCGCGATTGCCGTAGTGATATTATTAGTGATTGATACATTAGCCGATCGCGGCTTCGGTAACGCACTTATTCGCTATCAAAGTTTAAATAACAGCGAACTCTCGACGCTTTACTGGGGTAATGTATTAAGCGGTTTATTTATTTTTGCCGCGCTGTTTATCGGCAGTGACATTTACAGCCGAATAATGGGACAGCCGGAACTGGCAATTATGCTGGAGATGATTTCCGTCATCTTTATTATTATTCCGCAGGGGCAGCACTATCGCGCCATCCTGCAACGGGAAAAACAATTTACGCGCATTGCCTTTACGGAAACGTCTTCCGTGCTGGCAGGGCTGGCGGTCACGCTGTTTACCGTGTGGCTGACGCCGTCAGTGCTGTGCGCCATCTGGGGTTACCTGGCGATGGTTTCCATCAGAATGCTGATCTACTGCTACTACGGACGTCCCTGGTTCCAGCCGGAGTACCGTTTTAGCCTGAAAGCTTTCGCCGCAGTGCGAGCAAGAAACGGATAATAACAACAAGTCTGTATGGTGGGCTCTGGGCATCTGCAAGATGCGTTCGCGTGCTGGTTACCAGCACGCTTTTTTCTTTTTATGCTTCCAGTAACTCTTCCAGCGAATGATAAGCCAGCTCGCTCAGCTTGCCATTGCGGTGCAGGCGCAGCCATCCCACCAGCATGCGCAGCTCATCAATCACCATAAACAGATCGGCCATGTCGTTTTTGCTTTTCACCTGCAGGCGGGTTAGCGCATTCAGCTTGTGTGCATTCACCGTTTTATGGCTGATACCGAGCCGGTTACCAATCTGCTCCGTGTTGTAGCCCCACGCCATCATCAGCAGCACCCGCAGCTGCCGGTCCGGTAGCAGAATGTCAGCCCCCTCCTGCAACTGCGGTATCCCGCCAGCGATACAGGCCAGCAGGCAACGACACAGCGCGGTGTGTGAGGACTTTAAATCGAGGACGCTGAGTCCGGGCAGATAACGACTGAGAGCGTGCATCATCGGCAACAGGCGTCGCGTCAGTACCAGCACCTGCATAGCCGGAAACTGCTGCTGCAGCGCATACAGCACTTTGAAGGTGCCACTCAGCGGCATATTCTCGTGAAAGATAAACACCAGCAAGCGGGGTCGCAGCTTTTCACACTGCGAGATGACGGTACTGAGCGACCAGAGCTCATGCACCCGGCAGCCTACCGGTAATGCCGTCAGCAGGCTTTCCAGCCCGAGTGCCGCCAGCTTATCGGAGGAGTAATAGAGGATGTCTACGCTGTGTTTTTTCATGCCTGTCCAGAGTTGCTGCACGTCGCGCCCGTAAATGATGAGCCTGAATGAGCAGGCATTAATCAGGTACGACACATCATCGGCGAAACTTAAATCAGGGCCGATCCGCCGTCTCGCATCATTTTTATTGATGCGAAAACACCGGCTGATAACCGCGTTATCTCTGTAACAAGCCCATAAGCAGGCTCGCCATTAAGATGGCTAATCCGAAAACCTTTTTTTAGAAAATCTCAGTGGTCTACACTCTGGGAAATCTTTAGCCTTGCCGCCAGTTTACTGGAGTGCTCTATGTTATTAACCGTCCTGTACATCATTGGAATTACCGCCGAAGCAATGACCGGTGCGCTGGCGGCAGGCCGACGCAAAATGGACCTGTTTGGCGTCATTATTATTGCGTCGGTCACGGCGATTGGCGGCGGCTCGGTGCGCGATATCCTGCTGGGCCACTATCCGCTCGGCTGGGTGAAACACCCGGAATACATCATGATCGTCGCGGCGGCGGCCGTGGTCACCACCTTTGTCGCGCCGCTGATGAATCATCTGCGTAAAGTGTTTCTGGTGCTGGATGCGCTGGGTCTGGTGGTGTTCTCGATTATCGGCGCACAGGTTGCGCTGGATTCCGGCCATGCGGCGATCATCGCCGCCATCGCCGCAGTCATCACCGGCGTTTTTGGCGGCGTGCTGCGCGATATGTTCTGCAACCGCATTCCGCTGGTATTCCAGAAAGAGCTGTACGCCGGCATCGCTTTTGCCTCCGGCTGGATGTATATCCTGCTGCTGAAAACGCCGCTGGCACATGAAGTAGTGGTGATCATCACGCTACTGTTCGGCTTCTTCGCCCGCCTGCTGGCGCTGCGCTTCCGCCTCGGTCTGCCGATTTTCAACTACCCCCACCCCGAGCACTGACGGCTGCGCCGGGATATTCTGCTGCTGCAGAAAGTGAATCAGCGACTGCAGGCGCGCATCCTGCAGCATCGTCACCAGCCGCAGTGCCAGGACGTTGCCGATACCCGGCAGCTGCTGCCAGCTGTCGGCTGAACGCGCCAGCAGCTGCGACCACTGCGTATCGGGCAACGCCTGGAGCGCCGTGCGCGGCAGCGGTAAGCCCAGCGCGCTGATCCAGCGGCGCAGCGGCTGCTGGCGCGTCAGGTTAAAGCGATGCCAGATCTGCCGGGCGCGTACGGTGGAGATGCCCTGTGCCTGCGCAATCTGCTCTGGCGTGAGCGTCAGCCAGGAGAACAGGTGGCTGATGCTGCCACCGTCCAGCAGGCGCTGCCAGCTACTGCGCTGCATGCCAGCAATATCCAGCACCGACTTATGACTCAGCCAGCTGAGGCGCGACAGAAACTGCGCGCGACACCCTGTGCTGAAGTGCAGGCAACTCAGCGGATTGAATACGTCGTCCTGTGGCGGCTGGGGATAGTCGCGCTGCGCCACGCGCCAGATCACCCGTTCCAGCCGCGGAATACCCAGCCCGGCCAGCGACAGCGTGACCTGATCGCCGGCGATCACA
>NZ_SDFT01000085.1:0-30712 GCF_004916815.1 Pantoea sp. R102 | reverse complement strand
GATGCCTGGCTGACGCGCGACTGGTTTGCACTGGGCAGCGGCGTGGCCGGTGGGCTGATTGTCGCCGCTGGCGCGGGCGCGCTGATTGGCGAATGGCGTCGGCTGTATCGTCTGCGTCAGCGGGCGGAAGAGCGGGACGTGGGCCGTGAGCTGTTGGCCAGCCACGGCATCGGCAAAGGCCGGGCGTTCTGTGAAAAGCTTGCGCGCCAGGCGCAGCTGGATCAGGCGCATCCGGCACTGCAGCGCTGGCACGCGGCACTGCACGAAACCCATAACGACCGCGAAATTGTCACGCTGTATGCCCAGCTGGTGCAGCCGGTGCTGGACCGTCAGGCGCGGCGCGAAATCAGCCGCCACGCGGCAGAATCGACGCTGATCATTGCCGTCAGCCCGCTGGCGCTGGTGGATATGGCGTTTATCGCCTGGCGCAACCTGCGGCTGGTGAACCGCATCGCGGCCATCTACGGCATTGAACTTGGCTACTTCAGTCGCATCCGGCTGTTCCGGCTGGTATTACTGAATATGGCGTTTGCCGGGGCGTCAGAGCTGGTGCGCGAAGTCGGTATGGACTGGATGTCGCAGGATATCGCCGCCCGTCTCTCGGCGCGTGCGGCGCAGGGCATCGGTGCCGGGCTGCTCACCGCCCGGCTGGGGATCAAAGCCATGGAATTATGCCGTCCGCTGCCGTGGCTGGCGGAGGACAAACCGCGGCTCGGCGATTTCCGCCGTGAACTGGTGGGACAGCTTAAAGAATCGCTGGCCAAAAGTGGTGATAAAGCAGGTCAGGCTGCTAAATAATCTCACCTTGTCTGCCTTTCACGCTGCCGATGGCGTGAAAGGTAAAATTATCTGTGCTCAGAGTGATTTCTGGCGGGATTATTGTTGGTTGTTCCGCTACACTTCTCTTCGTCACCTGCCTCAGAGTGTCAACTTTTCATGACAGAACCCTTCTGAGGCGCTGCAAGTTAGCGTATTATCTCTAAAATCAAAACCTGACTAAGGCTCATCGCAATGCGTTTGGAAGTTTTCTGCCAGGACCGTATCGGTCTGGCGCGCGAGCTACTCGACCTGCTGGTTGCCCGTAATATTGACCTGCGCGGCATTGAAATTGCCTCGCTGGGCCGCATCTACCTCAACTTTTCTGCGCTGGAATTTGACGCATTCAGTAACCTGATGGCGGAGATTCGCCGTACACCGGGCGTGACAGATGTCCGCACCGTGTCCTTTATGCCATCTGAGCGCGAGCACCGCGCGCTGAGCGCGCTACTGGTGGCGATGCCCGAGCCGGTGTTCTCCCTCGACCTGAAAGGTAAAGTCGAACTGGCGAATCCGGCGGCGCAAAACCTGTTTAACCTCGACGAACAGAAGATCCGTAACCAGAACGCCGGCACGCTGATTGCCGGCTTTAATTTCCAGCGCTGGCTGGAGAGTGAACGTGTTGATGCGCAGGCGCAGCATGTGGTGATCCAGGGGCGTGATTTCCTCATGGAAGCGCGTCCGATCTATCTGGCGCAGGAAGATGAGCAGAACGACCAGCCGGTAGGCGCGATGATCACCCTGAAATCCACTGCACGCATGGGGCGGCAGTTGCAGAACCTCAGCGTCACCGATGACTCCGAATTTAATCACATCGTGGCGGTAACGCCGAAAATGCGTCAGGTGATCGACCAGGCGCGCAAGCTGGCGATGCACGATGCGCCGCTGCTGATTGTCGGCGACACCGGCACCGGTAAAGATATGCTGGCGCGCGCCTGCCATCTGCGTAGCGCACGCGGTAAAAAACCGTTCCTGGCGCTCAACTGCGGGTCGATCCCGGATGACGTCGCTGAGAGCGAGCTGTTTGGTCACGCGGCGGGCGCGTATCCCAACGCGCTGGAAGGGAAGAAGGGCTTCTTTGAGCAGGCGAACGGCGGCTCGGTGCTGCTGGATGAAATCGGCGAGATGTCGCCGCGCATGCAGACCAAACTGCTGCGCTTCCTGAACGATGGCACCTTCCGCCGCGTCGGCGAGGATCATGAAGTGCATGTGGATGTGCGCGTGATCTGCGCCACGCAAAAGAACCTGATTGAGCTGGTGCAGCGCGGCGAGTTCCGCGAAGACCTGTTCTATCGTCTGAATGTGCTGACGCTGAATCTGCCGCCGCTGCGCGAACGTCCGCTGGATATTCTGCCGCTTACCGAAATGTTTGTGGCGCGCTTCGCCGATGAGCAGGGACTGCCGCGCCCGCGTTTATCACCGCAGCTGACGCCGTTCCTGACGCGCTATAACTGGCCGGGCAACGTGCGCCAGTTGAAAAATGCGCTGTATCGCGCGCTCACGCAGCTGGAAGGTTATGAACTGCGTCCGCAGGATATCGTACTGCCGGAGCAGGCGCTGGATGTGTCGCTGGGCGAAGAGGCAATGGAAGGGTCGCTGGATGAAATCACCAGCCGTTTCGAGCGTTCAGTGCTGACTCGTCTCTATCTGTCGTATCCCAGCACGCGTAAACTGGCGAAACGCCTTGGGGTGTCACACACCGCGATTGCCAACAAGCTGCGCGAATATGGCCTCGGTCAGAAACGCAGCGAAGGCGAATAATCCGCGTTCTGCATGAACAAGCCGTCTGTGACAGACGGCTTTTTTATCAGCAATAGCCTTACTTCAGCGCTGCCAGTGCCGCTTCATAGTTCGGCTCTTCGGTGATTTCATTCACCAGCTCGCTGTACAGCACCTTATCGTTCTCATCCAGCACCACCACCGCGCGGGCAGTCAGGCCTTTCAGCGGGCCATCGGCAATCGCGACGCCGTAATTTTCAATAAATTCTGCACCGCGCAGTGTAGACAGCGTCACTACGTTATTGACGTTCTCGGCGCCGCAGAAGCGCGATTGCGCAAACGGCAGATCGGCAGAGATGCACAGCACCACGGTGTTGTCAGCTTCGCCAGAACGCTCGTTGAATTTGCGCACCGACGCGGCGCACACGCCGGTATCAATGCTTGGGAAAATGTTCAGAACTTTGCGTTTGCCTGCATACTGAGAAAGGGACACATCACTGAGATCTTTCGCTACCAGGTTGAACGGTTTTGCCTGCTCGCCAGCCTGCGGGAAGTGGCCGGCAACCGGCACCGGATTGCCCTGAAAGTGAACATTCTGCGACATACAATTTCCTTTTAACGATGAAAAATCTGGCGTTAACCCCACCAGAACAGGTATAGCGTTTGTTTATGACATAAATTTTAAGGGTTTACGAGCCTAATTCAACGTGGAGCTGCACCAGCACGTTATGACGTCATGGATTTGAGGAGTCAGTATGAGAACAGTGAAAAGTTATCCGGAAGCCTGGCCGCTGCACTCGCCGTTTGTGATTTCGCGCGGCAGCCGCACCGAGGCGCACGTGGTGGTGGTGGAGATTGAGCAGGATGGCCTCAAAGGGATTGGCGAGGCCACGCCCTATGCGCGCTATGGCGAAAGTGAGGCTTCGGTGCTGCAGCAGATTGCTTCACAGCTCGGTGCGTTACAAAACGGCATGACGCGGGCAGCGCTGCAACAGGCGTTGCCGGCCGGTGCCGCGCGCAACGCGATTGATTGCGCGCTGTGGGATCTGGAGCGCCAGCAGCAGCGCACCAGCCTGGCGGCGCTGTGTGAGGCGGTGCCGGCACAGGAGATCGTCACGGCGCATACCGTCAGCATCGATACGCCAGAAGCGATGGCCAGCAGCGCGCTGGCGCTGTGGCAGCACGGCGCGCGCCTGCTGAAAATTAAGCTGGATAACCATCTGATCAGCGAACGGCTGGTGGCGATCCGCAGTGCGGTGCCGGACGCCACGCTGATCGTCGATGCCAATGAATCCTGGCAGGCAGAAGGGCTGGCGGCGCGCTGCCAGTTGCTGGCGGATTTGCAGGTGGCGATGCTGGAGCAGCCGCTGCCTGCCGCGCAGGATGCGGCTCTGGCCCATTTTATCCATCCGCTACCGATCTGTGCGGATGAGAGCTGCCACACGCGCGACAGCCTGGCAGCCCTGCACGGGCGCTACGACATGGTGAATATCAAACTGGATAAAACGGGTGGGCTGACCGAAGCGCTGGCGCTGGCCACGGCCGCGCGCGCGCAGGGATTTGCCATCATGCTGGGCTGTATGTTGTGTACCTCGCGCGCCATTCGCGCCGCGCTGCCGTTAACGCCGCAGGCCACGTTTGCTGATCTCGACGGTCCGACGTGGCTGGCGGCCGATGTGGAACCGTCGCTGCACTTCTCGCACGGCGTGCTTAAGACGACGGCTGCCAGCGCAGCAGGTTGATCATCGCATCAAGATACACCTCGGTGGCTTCGTCCACCGAGATGGCCGGCATTTCGGCGGTGATGCAGGGCAGACTGAGATCGGCGCACCAGCTGCCAAACGAGCCCGGCGTGGCGTAGCCGACGCTGCTCACCACCGGCAGACCAGTTTGTTCCGCCAGCCAGCTGGCCAGCGGGCTATGGTGCGGATCGTCAATACAGGCCAGCGGTTCGTGCCAGGAGACGACCCAGCGCGGCTGGATACGATGAATCAGCTGGCACAGTGCGGCGGTTTCCGGCTCTGACGCTGGTGCGTTTCCGGTTGAGAGCAGCACATCGCGCGCGTCGGCCACGCTGTTCCAGCGATAGACGGTATCGCCCGCTTGCCAGTTGGCGGCTGGGAAGTTGCGGTTGAGATCAACACCGTTGACATTGGCGCGCAGCCCGAGCTGGCAGCCATCCGGATTGACCGCAAGAATCACATGATGACGCCGCAGCGTGTCCGGCAGCGTGCGCATGGCGGCAGAGAGCGTGGCCACCGCCGCGTTTTCATCGCCGTGGGTGCCGGCAATAATCAGTCCGCTGTCCTCGTCGGCCGCCGGTGCCGGAAACCACAGCAGCGGCGCACCCAGCACCGAATGTCCATATTGTTGCCAGACGGTGTCCAGCTTACCGCGCAGCGGGCGCGGGTGGTGTGTCGACATAACCTTCCTCTCTGTCATGCATCGCGTTCAGCCGCAAAAATTGTGAGCTGCAATCCAGCCTCAACATAACGGTAAACAGCAGACGGGGAAATAGCTATTTATCAATCAGCGATTTGCGATAAAGTGCGAAAAGTTGCTGGCGACGCATTGGTTTGGCCGTCGCCCTTTTTTCGGGTCAAGGAGTCGTGATGAAACTAACTTTCCGCACCACGCTGGCCGCGCTCATCATCAGCAGCGCTCTCTCATCCGCCTATGCCGCCAGTGTGCCAGCCGGGGCGCAACTGGCCAGCAGCCAGGAAATCGTCCGCCATATTAAAGATGAACCGGCCTCGCTTGATCCGCTCAAAGCGGTCGGTCTGCCGGAGATTCAGGTGCTGCGCGATCTGTTTGAAGGGCTGACCAACCAGGACGCGCAGGGCAAAATCGTGCCGGGCGTTGCGCAGAGCTGGAGCAGCAATGACAACAAAACCTGGCTGTTTACGCTGCGCAAAGACGCACGCTGGTCTAATGGCCAGCCGGTGACCGCACAGGATTTTGTCTATAGCTGGCAACGTCTGGTGGATCCCAAAAATAGCTCGCCTTTCGCCTGGTTTGCTGCGCTGAGCGGCATTGAGAATGCTGAAGCCATCACCAAAGGGCAGATGAGCCCGGACAAGCTGGGCGTGGTGGCGACCGATGAGACGCATCTTAAGGTGACATTGTCACGTCCGCTACCGTGGTTCCCCAGCATGGTGGCCAACGTGGCGATGTTCCCGGTGCCGCAAAAGGTCATTGCGCAAAACGGCGATGGCTGGACTGCGCCGGGTAAGCTGGTAGGCAACGGCGCTTATCAATTGCAGGAGCGCGTGGTTAACGAAAAGATTGTGCTGGTGCGTAACCCGCACTACTGGGATAACGCCCATTCGGTACTGACAAAAGTGACCTTTATTCCCATCAATGAAGAATCCAGCGCCACCAAGCGTTACCGCGCCGGGGATATCGATATCACGGAATCCTTCCCAAAAAATATGTACGGCCTGTTGAAAAAAGAGCTGCCGGGGCAGGTGTATACGCCGGATCAGCTTGGCACCTACTATTACGCGTTTAATACCCAGAAAGGGCCGACGGCGGATGTGCGGGTGCGTAAGGCGCTGTCATGGAGCATTGACCGCCGCATTATCGCGGAAAAAGTGCTGGGCACCGGCGAGAAACCGGCATGGCACTTCACACCAGACGTCACCGCCGGCTTCACGCCGCAGCAGAGCTATCTGCAGCAGCACAGCCAGCAGGAACTGAATGCGCAGGCCAAAGCCCTGCTCACCGCCGCCGGTTACGGCCCGGCTAAACCGCTGCACCTGACGCTGCTGTATAACACCTCTGAAAGTCACCAGAAGATTGCGATTGCGGTGGCCTCGATGTGGAAAAAGAATCTCGGCGTTGACGTGACATTGCAGAACCAGGAGTGGAAAACCTATATCGACAGCCGCAACAGCGGTAATTTCGATGTGATCCGCGCTTCCTGGGTGGGCGATTACAATGAGCCGTCGACCTTCCTCAGCCTGCTGACCGCCAGCCACAGCGGCAATATTTCCCGCTTCAGTAACGCGGAATATGATGCGGTGTTGAGTAAGGCCAGCAATGAAACCAGCGTGGCGGCGCGTAATGCCGATTACAACAAAGCCGAGCAGATCATCGCTGACCAGGCGCCGATTGCGCCGATCTACCAGTACACCAACGGGCGGCTGATCAAGCCATGGGTTAAGGGCTATCCCATCACCAATCCGGAAGACGTTGCCTACAGCCGGGAATTGTGGATTGAGAAACACTGACGCTGAACCGCCACGGAGGGCGGTGAACGACCCGGTTGCGCTGTCATTTTTACTCACACCCTGGTAATTGCAACTGTCCCGCGCCGCGCTAGACTGTATCGTATTGTTTTTGCTAGTGAGGCGAGTACGTGAACGTCATTGAAGGAAAAGCGCTGCAGGTGTCGGATGCGATTGTCGCCTGCCAGTTCGACGGCAAGGGTGGCGTTATCGCCATTGAAGATAAAGATGTCATCAACTGCGAGCGTCACTGCTGGCTACACCTGAACTATACCCAGCGGCAAAGCGCCGACTGGTTGCAGCACACGCCGCTTATTCCTGATGCGGTGCGGGATGCGCTGGCCGGTGACAGCATGCGACCGCGCGTGACGCGTCTCGGTGACGGCTTTATGATCGTGCTGCGCAGCGTGAATCATAATGCCGATTCGCGCCCGGACCAGCTGGTGGCGATGCGGGTATTTATCAATGACAAGCTGATTGTTTCTACCCGCCGTCGCAAAGTGTATGCCATCGATGAAGTGCTGACCGATCTGCAAAACGGCAACGGCCCGGTGGACGGCGGCAGCTGGCTGGTGGACGTCTGCGATGCGCTCACCGATCACGCCAGCGAATTCATTGAAGAGATGCACGATAAAATTATCGCGCTGGAAGATGCGCTGATGGACCAGCAGGTCCCGGCGCGCGGTGAACTGGCGCTGCTGCGCAAACAGCTGATCGTGATGCGCCGCTATATGGCGCCGCAGCGTGATGTCTATGCGCGGCTGGCAAGCGAGAAACTGCCGTGGATGAGCGACGACGATCGCCGCCGCATGCAGGATGTTGCGGACCGGCTGGGGCGCGGGCTGGATGACCTCAATGCGGGTGTGGCGCGTACCGGTATTCTGGCGGATGAAGTGGCCTCGCTGCTGGCGGAATCCATGAACCGGCGCACTTACACCATGTCGCTGATGGCGATGATTTTCCTGCCCGCCACGTTTCTCACCGGGCTGTTTGGCGTCAATCTCGGTGGCATTCCCGGTGGCAGCTGGCCGCACGGCTTTACCATGTTCTGCGGGTTGTTACTGGTGATGGTGCTGGGGGTCGCGCTGTGGCTGAAACGCCGCAACTGGCTGTGATGTTACTACGGCGTTATCTGCAGGTCATGAACGGGTAATTGTGGCGGTGCAGGGGAGAAAAGCGGAAAAAACCTGATCGACATCAATAAGCGCATAGCCCAACCGGGGCAAACTCTCTCCCGCAGGTGAATGCAACGTCAAGCGATGGGCGTTGCGCTCCATATTGTCTTACTTCCTTTTTTTGAATTACTGCATAGCACATTTGATTCGTACGACGCCGGCTTATCCGCCGGCTTTTTTTTTGCCGTTTGGCTTGCTGCCGCATCCTTTCCTATGCTTAACAGACATTCAGCGAACAGGAGAACGGCATGCGCATGATTCACGCCAGCGAACCTATCCCGACCGATCCGCCACCGATTCCCGAACCCGTGCCGCAACCGCAGCCGATCCCCGAGCCTGAGCCGCCGCACGATCCTGAATTTCCGCCGATTAGCGATCCTCCACCGCACCGCTAATAAAAAAGGCGCGTTGCCGGAGCGACGCGCCTTTATGCTGCAAAGTCACCGCGTTATTTAATTTCCAGCACGTCGAGGCGAGCGCTCAGGTCCGGCTGATCGTCCTCGTCAGCCTGCCAGCCGACTGGCTGCGCTGGCAGCGATTCGCGATCGAAACCAATGTCCCCGCCGTCAACCACCGCATCACCATGCTTAATGCCTTTGAAATCAAACAGATTAATATCAGCCATATGTGATGGCACGATGTTCTGCATGGCGCTGAACATGGTTTCAATGCGGCCCGGATAGCGCTTGTCCCAGTCACGCAGCATATCGGCAACCACCTGGCGCTGCAGGTTCGGCTGTGAACCACACAGGTTGCACGGAATGATAGGGTACTGGCGCGCTTCGGCAAACCGCACGATATCTTTTTCGCGGCAGTAGGCCAGCGGGCGGATTACGATATGTTTACCGTCGTCGCTCATCAGTTTTGGCGGCATGCCTTTCATCTTGCCGCCGTAAAACATGTTGAGGAATAGCGTCTGCAGGATGTCATCGCGGTGGTGACCTAAGGCAATCTTAGTGCAGCCCAGTTCAGTGGCGGTACGGTAAAGAATACCGCGACGCAGGCGTGAACAGAGCGAGCAGGTGGTTTTGCCCTCCGGTATTTTTTCTTTAACGATGGAGTAAGTGTCTTCGTTGACGATCTGGTACTCCACGCCCAGCGTGTCGAGGTAAGCCGGCAGCACGTGTGCCGGGAATCCCGGCTGTTTCTGGTCAAGATTCACCGCCACCAGCGAAAAGTTGACCGGCGCGCTCTGCTGCAGGTTACGCAGAATTTCCAGCATGGTGTAGCTGTCTTTACCGCCGGACAGGCACACCATGATGCGATCGCCTTCCTCAATCATGTTGAAATCCGCAATCGCTTCACCGACGTTACGGCGCAGGCGCTTCTGCAGTTTGTTCAGGTTGTACTGCTCTTTTTTATTAACTTCTTGATGTTCAGACATGAATTTCGGTCTCGGTGATCGCTGGTCAGCTGCGGATGTCGCGTTGATGCGGCCCTGGTCAGGCCTGCATTAACCGTGTCCGCGCACGCTGCGGGTCGCTGCGCTGGCCTTTATGGGTGCCGGCTGACCGCAGTCAGCAGGAAAAGTCTGTGGCGTATGGTACGGATTACAGCGCCAAATTCCAGCACGATTTATGGGTTTGCCGGTGATGCGCTCTGTGCGCCGCGCGATCGCGGTCAGAGACCTGTTGCGCTATTCACAATTTTTAGTTTGTCGCGGATTTGGCAAGCGGTACACTGCCTGCTTCCCCAGGGAGGAATAAGCGATGAAAAATGTTGTGTTAAGCATGCTGGCGAAGATTTCACAAATTGATGCCACCACCAAGCAGTTGACCGCGCGCGTTGAGGCTCAGTCGCTGCTGATCGGTGCGCTGGTACTGGCCGTCAGTAAGAAAGGCGGCGTCACTGAAGTTATTGAAAGCGCCAACAAAGCCATCAACATGGTGATTGAGTCAGCCGAGGCTGACGATATGCTTAAGTCGGACGCCGCTATTTTGCTGAGCGAGTTTCAGGATCTGTTGACGATTTCGCGTGCGGTTGACAGCGCCGATGATGTCATCAACCAGCAGGCGCTGGAAGGTATTACCGGTGTGAGCAGCGCCAGCGATGACGATAAAAAGGACCCGTTCTAATCGCGCAGCGCCGCAGTCGGCTACCATTGCGCACATTTTGCCAGCGGTAACTGCATATTTATTGATCTGGGTAAAGATTTCTTCTCACTGCGCTGACAGGATGGATTCAGCGCTTTTTTTAGTTTTTAAAGGTGAGGAGAGGACAATGCAAACGTACGATATGGTGTTTGAGGAGGCATGCCGGCTGGTGGGGCAATGCTATCTGGAACTGGCGCAGCGCGGTGCCGCTACCGAAAAAGAGGTGCTGGCCAGCGAGTTGCGTAACCTGCAACTGCGTTATCGGGAATTAACCGGCGCGCCTAACCGCGCCGTTGAAATGGCGATTGGACAACTCAAACCCTGCTAACCCAGCCGCCCGGCCTTCAGCGCCGGGCTTTTTATCTTCCATCGACCGCAGCGATTAACCCGCCAGCGCCAGCGCAGTCAAACCATTTCCAGCGACTGCACTCCTTTGATTTCCATCACTTTGTCATAAATGCTGTGCATAGGAAATCTGCGTGACAATGTCACCTCAACGCTCAGCTCGCACAGGCCGCTCTCTTCGTTACGATTGACTACAGCGATGTGGCCATAGCGCAAATTTTCGCGCTGCAGTACCAGCAACACCAGCGGTACGCTTTTGGCTTTGAGATGGACGATGAGGGTGTGATGGCGGCCAATCAGCCAGTGGCTGATACGGCGGAACGTTTCCAGTACCATCAGCGCCAGCACCGTGCCGTAAATACCGATTTCGTACATGCCGCTACCGATCACCAGGCCAATCGCGGCGGTCACCCACAGGCCAGCGGCGGTCGTCAGGCCTTTCACAATCTGCTTTTGTATGATGATGGTGCCAGCGCCAAGGAAGCCCATGCCGCTGACCACCTGCGCCGCAATACGGCTGGGATCCAGCGCCACATGGTCGTTAGTCAGCATATCGGCAAAGCCATATTTTGACACCAGCATGAACATGGCGCTGCCAATGCCGACCAGAATGTGAGTACGCAGGCCCGCTTCTTTAGCGCGCATCTGGCGCTCCAGGCCAATCAGTCCGCCCAGTATTCCGGCTAACGCGATGCGGATGAGCATATCGGCTAACATCCTTCCTCCTTATTGATTGATGTTTCGTATGAACAGGCAGAGAAAAGAGGCAAAACGCTGCAATCAGGATAATTCTGCTTGCCAACGACGATATTAAATTTTGTAAAAAGCTGTGTCGCCTATCGATCGCGCACCGCTGCTGACATATGCTGGTGCGACTTTTCCGCTCACACTCCCGGAGCCCGACCGATGAAAGCCGCAACTTTACTGCTGGCCGGCGCAGCGCTGTTACTCTCTGCCTGCAGCAGCAACAGCGACAATGAACCGCCGCAACAGGCCACCGCCGCGCACGTGCAGCCGCACGTCGTGATGTCGTCCATGGCAGAAGCCAACTGCAACAGCGCAGGTGGCACGCTGGCGTTCTCGCGTCAGTTAGACGGTTCACGCATCGGGATGTGTCAGCTGGCTAACGGTCGTCGCTGCGACGAACAGGCGCTGATCGGCGGTGCCTGCGCCCGCTAACGCAGGCGCAGAGCGTTACGCCTTCACCTGATTTGCACAGGTTTCCCCGCGTGACAGCTGCTGTAAATTACTGAGCGTGGTTTCTGAAATCGCCGTCAGCGCTTCGGCGGTGAGAAAGGCCTGATGGCCGGTAAACAGCACGTTGTGGCAGGCCGACAGGCGGCGGAACACGTCGTCCTGAATCACGTCATTCGACTTGTCTTCAAAAAACAGATCGCGTTCGTTCTCATACACGTCCATGCCGAGCGAGCCGATTTTCTGCTGTTTCAGCGCCTCAATCGCCGCCTGTGAATCAATCAGCCCACCGCGGCTGGTATTGATAATCATCACGCCATCTTTCATCTGGCTGAACGCCTGTGCGTTGAGCAGATGATGGTTTTCCGGCGTCAGCGGACAGTGCAGGGTGATGACATCGGACTCCGCCAGCAGCGTTTTCAAATCAACATACTCCGTCCCGAGCGCCAGCGCGGCGTCACTGGGGTACGGATCGTACGCCAGCAGACGCATGCCAAAACCTTTCAGGATGCGCATCGTCGCCACACCAATCTTGCCGGTGCCGACCACGCCAGCGGTTTTGTTATGCATGTTGAAACCGGTCAGGCCGTCCAGCGAGAAGTTGGCATCGCGCGTGCGCTGGTAAGCGCGGTGAATGCGGCGGTTGAGCGTCATCATCAGGCCTACCGCGTGTTCCGCCACCGCTTCCGGCGAATAGGCGGGCACGCGTACCACCTGCAGTCCCAGCGCGGCGGCTGCGTCGAGGTCGACGTTATTGAAACCGGCACAGCGCAGCGCGATATATTTCACGCCCAGCGCCGCCAGCTCCTCCAGCACCGCTTTGCTGCCGTCATCGTTAACGAAGATACAGACCGCATCACAGCCAGCGGCGTTTTTCGCCGTGGTTTCGCTCAGCAGGAAGTCAAAAAACTGCAGCTCAAATCCGTAGCCTTCGTTAACGTGCTCGAGGTATTTCTGGTCGTAATGCTTGGTGCTGTAAACCGCAACTTTCATTGTTTCGCTCCTGAAAAATGTTACGTCGGTATCACATCAGGATAACGTTTTCCGCGTCATTTTGCTGTTCTTCAGCCAGACTAAAGCGGTAACGCCTTCATTTGCCGGGCGTAACATGCCATCATCTCTGTCAGGATTGGGTAAAGAACAGGAACGTTAACAGCCATGACGCGGGGCCTCCGTCGACTACTTGCTGCGCTACTGGCGCTGATACTGCTGCTGCTGGGATTGCTGCTGACGCTGACGCACTGGCTGCCGCGGCTGGCAGGTATCTGGCTGCCGGAAAATACCCGCGTCGAGCTACACGGCGCGCCGCACTGGCGGCAGGGCCGGCTGGTGTTTCCTGATGTGCGCTATCTGGCCGGTGACTGCCTGCTGGCGCAGGTCGCCGACGTAGGGCTTGGCCGGACGCAACAGCGCTGGCAGCTTGATGCGCGCGAGGTGGCGCTCAACAGCGATTGTCTGCAGGCGCTGCCGCACAGTGCCACGCGCGATGCGCCGCGCAGCCTCGCAGAGTGGCAGCAGATGCTGCCCGGCGCGGATATCCATCTGCAACAGCTCAGTATTTTGCCATGGCAGCAATATGCCGGCCGCTTCGATCTGACCTTAGACAAAGACCTTCAGCAGCTGCGTTATCAGGGCGACAACCTGCGCGTCGCCGCACGCCTGCAGGGGCAGCAGCTGCACATTGATCAGCTGCAGCTCAGCCATCCCATACTGCCGCAACCGGTCGAACTGCATGGCAATCTGACGCTGCCGACTTTTGCCGATGGCCTGCCGGTGGCGGGTGAGCTCAGCGGTGCGCTTAACCTGACGCAGTGGCCGCAGCCGCTGGCGCTGACGCTTAACTGGCAGCAGCAGCAGGGCGAACTGGTGGTGCGCCAGCAACAGGAACCACAGCCGTTGTTGCAGCTGCCGTGGCAGGTCGATGCGCAGCAAATCCGCATCACTGCCGGTCACTGGCGCTGGCCGTTCGGGTCGCAGCCGCTGTCGGGCGGCGTGGCGCTGACGCTGGATGACTGGCAGCTGGGGCTGGAACAGACGCAGATCCGCGGCCGCTTCAATTTACTGACCGCCGGACGCGGCGGGAAAGGCAACCTGGTACTGAGCGTTGGGCCGGGCAAGCTGAGCCTGACTGACAGCGCACTGCCGTTCCAGTTAACCGGCGAAAGCAAGTTTGCCGACCTGCAGCTGTACGGCACCATCCCCGGACAATTACATGGCATGCTCAGCGATCCGCAGCTCAGCCTGCAGCCGGGCGCACTGCTGCGCCTGCGCGGACGCTTACTCTCGACGCTGGAAGTGGATGAAGCGCGCTGGCCGCTGGCCGGCGTCAGCGTCGCCTCGCGCGGCATCAACGGCCGGTTACAGGCGATTCTCAACGCGCACGACCCCAGTTTCGGCCGCTTCAGGCTGCACCTCGACGGGCGCGCCAGCGACTTCTGGCCAGACAGCGGACGCTGGAACTGGCGTTACTGGGGCGAAGGCGTGATGGCGCCGCTTAGCGCCAAATGGGATGTGAAGGGCACCGGTAGCTGGCACGACACCCTGATCAGCCTCGATACGCTGAACACCGGGTTTGATCAGCTGGCGTACGGCATGGTGCAGGTGGATAAGCCGCGCCTGACGCTGACCGCGCCGGTGCGCTGGCAGCGCGATGTGGCACAGCCGGCGTTTAACGGCGGGTTTGCGCTGCGCTCCGGCCAGACCCGCTTTAGCTACGGTGGCTGGCTGCCGCCGTCCGAACTGCATTTCGATGCCAAAGGGCGCGATCCAGGGCATTTTCTGTGGCGCGGTCAGCTCACCGCGGAAGACATCGGACCGCTGCGCGTGCATGGCCGCTGGGACGGCGAGCGGCTGCGCGGCGAAGCCTGGTGGCCGGCGCAGTCGCTCAGTGTCTTTCAGCCGCTGCTGAGCAGCGATCTGAAAATGCGCATTCAGTCTGGCGAGCTGCGCGCGCAGATGGCCTTTTCCGCCGCCAGCGGCCAGGGGTTTGAGGCGGGCGGTTTCTGGGCGGTGAAACAGGGCAGCGTATGGATGCCGGACAGCGAAATCAACGGCATCGATTTTATCCTGCCGTTCCGCCTGAAAGATCATCAGTGGCAGCTGGGGCGCCGCGGGCCGGTGTCGCTGCGCATCGCCGAAGTGAAAAACCAGTTTGCGCTGCAGAACATTACCGCGGATCTGCAGGGCCACTATCCGTGGCAGGAGCGCCAGCCGCTGACGCTCAGCAACGTCAATCTCGATCTGCTCGGCGGGCACGTCAGCATGCCAGCATTGCGTTTACCGCAGCATCAGCCGGCGCGGATTTCGCTGCGTGACATTGATCTCAGCCGGCTGGTGACGGCGCTCAAGCCGAAGCAATTTGCCATGTCCGGTAAAGTGAATGGCGAATTGCCGTTGTGGGTGAACAATCCGCACTGGCTGATCGAAAAGGGCTGGATCGCCAACAGCGGCCCGCTGACGTTCCGCATGGACAAAGACATGGCGGATGCGATTGTCAGCAATAACGTGGCCGCCGGGGCGGCGATGGACTGGCTGCGCTACATGGAGATTGCCCGTTCGTGGGCGACGCTGGATCTGGATAACTTCGGTAACCTGATTCTGCAAAGCGAGGTGAAAGGCACCAGCCAGTTCAGTAACCGCCGCCAGTCCGTCAATCTTAATTACCGTCATCAGGAAAACCTGTTCCAGCTGTGGCGCAGCCTGCGCTTTGGCGATAATTTGCAATCCTGGGTGGAGCAAAACGCCACCCTGCCATCCAACAAGGACTCGAAACCATGAGCCTGAGGGCATTACTGGTGCTGACAGCGGGACTGCCGCTGCTGGGCTGTGTGCCGCGCATCGAAGTCGCCGCACCCAAAGAGCCAATCACCATCAACATGAACGTAAAAATCGAACATGAAATCCACATCAAGGTGGATAAAGACGTCGAAGCGCTGCTGAAGAATCAGAGCGGACTGTTTTGAGGAGAGGCCCGATGAAACGCAAGGGGATAGCGCTGTTGCTGGCGTTTTTGCTGGTGCCGTCGGCCTGGGCGCTGACGCTGGATCAGGCGCGCCAGCAGGGGCGCGTGGGCGAAACGCTGAGCGGTTACATCGCCGCTCGTCAGCAGGATGACGAGACGCAGGCGCTGGTTAAGCGCATCAATGACGGCCGCAGCCAGCAGTATCAGCGCGTGGCGCAGCAGAACAATCTCACCACCGCCGAGGTGGCGCGCATCGCCGGCGAGAAGCTGGTTAACCGTGCCGGCAGCGGCGAATATGTGCGCGGGATTAATGGCCAGTGGGTGCAGAAATAGCTGCTTCCACGATAGCGCAGGCATAAAAAAGCCGGGCACTCAGGCCCGGCAAGACAGATAGCATTGTTTTAATGATGATTACGCAGCAACAATCTGTTTGATGGCGTCTTTGGCATCGCTGGCGGCTTTGGTTGCCACTTCCGGACCGTAAGCAATGCCTTCGGCGAACACGAAGTCAATGTCTGTGATGCCGATGAAGCCGAGGAACAGTTTCACGTACGGGGTCAGCAGATCAGTCGGGGTGTCTTTGTGAATGCCGCCACGGCTGGAGAGGATCACCGCACGCTTGCCTTTTACCAGACCTTCCGGGCCTGCTTCGGTGTAGCGGAAGGTGACGCCGGCACGGGCAATCAGGTCAAAGTAGTTTTTCAGCTGAGTAGGAATGTTGAAGTTGTACATCGGAGCGGCGATAACCACGGTATCGTGCGCCTGCAGTTCAGCAATCAGTTCATCGGACAGGGCCAGCGCGTCCTGCTGACGTGGCGACAGCGGCGCGTCTGAAGGACGCAGGGCGCCAACCAGTTCACCGTCCAGTACCGGAATCGGCTGGGCAGCCAGATCGCGTACCGTGACTTCGTCGCCTTTGGCGCGGGCTTCATCAGCGTAGAAGTCTGCCAGCTGGTTAGACTGTGAGTAACCGGCAAGGATGCTTGATTTCAGAACTAAAACTTTGCTCATGGTATTTTCCTGTACGTTACGCGGTTGGCTTACCGCTCAATGCGTTACACTCTACGGAGTTCGTCCGGCAGGTAAAAGCGCAATATTTCGAGGCCTATGTTCGAAATTATTGAATAAGGTGGCACGTCCGGTCAGGTGAGATGTTCCAATCTGTGCTAAGATGGCGGGCATTAATCGATTGAATCCGCCGGAAAATTCTGCCCGGCGCCGAGCCGCAAGTGCCGGCTCACTGCAACAACAGGTAATTCATCACTATGTCATCATCCGTTACGTCACCTCTGGCCCCCCTCTGGTCGCGGCTCGATAACCTGATGCTGCGCGACCGCAAAGCGCTGCAGCGTCGTCTGCACGGTGCGGCAAAGGTGAAAAATCCCGCTGCGCAGCAGGAAATTATGGCTGAGCTGGAGCCGGTGTTCGCCGCGGCAGAACAGCGCGTGGCGCAGCGCGCCGCCGCGACGCCGCGCATTACGTTTCCGGACAATCTGCCGGTCAGCCAGAAGCAGCAGGACATCGCCAACGCGATTCGCGATCATCAGGTAGTGATTGTCGCCGGTGAGACCGGCTCAGGTAAAACCACCCAGCTGCCAAAGATCTGTCTGGCGCTCGGGCGCGGTGTGAAAGGGCTGATTGGGCATACGCAGCCGCGTCGCCTGGCGGCACGCACCGTGGCGAACCGCATTGCCGAAGAGCTGGAAACCACACCCGGCGGCACCGTCGGTTATAAGGTGCGGTTTAACGATCAGGTCAGCGAAACTACCCAGGTCAAACTGATGACCGACGGTATTCTGCTGGCGGAAATTCAGCAGGATCGTCTGCTGCTGCAGTATGACACCATCATCATCGATGAAGCGCATGAACGCAGTCTGAACATCGATTTCCTGCTGGGTTACCTGCGCGAGCTGCTGCCGCGTCGTCCCGATCTGAAAGTGATCATCACCTCCGCGACCATCGATCCGCAGCGCTTTTCGCGCCACTTCAATAATGCCCCGGTAATCGAGGTTTCGGGCCGCACTTATCCGGTCGATGTACGCTATCGTCCGGTGGTAGAAGATGCCGAAGACACCGAGCGTGATCAGCTGCAGGCAATTTTCGATGCGGTTGACGAACTGAGCAGCGAAGGGCGCGGCGATATCCTGATCTTCATGAGCGGCGAGCGCGAAATTCGCGATACCGCCGATGCGCTGATGAAGCGCGATTTACCGCACACCGAGATTCTGCCGCTCTATGCGCGCCTGTCCAACGCCGAACAGAACCGGGTGTTCCAGGCGCACAGCGGCCGCCGCATTGTGCTGGCGACCAACGTCGCCGAGACCTCGCTCACCGTGCCGGGCATTAAATATGTCATCGATCCGGGCACCGCGCGCATCAGCCGTTACAGCTACCGTACCAAAGTGCAGCGTCTGCCGATCGAGCCGATCTCGCAGGCGTCGGCTAACCAGCGCAAAGGGCGCTGCGGCCGCGTGTCGGAAGGGATCTGTATTCGCCTCTATTCGGAGGATGATTTCCTCAGCCGCCCGGCGTTTACCGACCCGGAAATTCTTCGTACCAACCTGGCGTCGGTGATTTTGCAGATGACGGCGCTTGGACTGGGCGACATCGCCGCTTTCCCGTTCGTCGAAGCGCCGGATAAGCGCAATATTCAGGACGGCGTGCGCCTGCTGGAGGAGCTCGGCGCGATTACCCTGAGCGAGGAAGGTGCGTACAAACTGACGCCGTCCGGGCGCAGCCTGGCGCAGCTGCCGGTCGATCCGCGGCTGGCGCGCATGGTGCTGGAAGCGCAGAAATTTGGCTGCGTGCGCGAAGTGATGATTATTGCCGCTGCGCTGTCGATTCAGGATCCGCGCGAGCGACCGGTGGAGAAACAGCAGGCATCTGACGAGAAACACCGGCGTTTTGCCGACAAAGAGTCAGACTTTCTCGCTTTCGTTAATTTGTGGAACTACCTGCAGGAACAGCAGAAAGCGCTGTCCGGCAATCAGTTCCGCCGCCAGTGTAAAAGCGATTATCTCAATTACCTGCGCGTGCGCGAATGGCAGGACATCTACACCCAGCTGCGTCAGGTGGTGCGGGAACTGGGCATGCCGCTCAACAGCGAGCCGGCACCGTACCGTGAAGTACACTGCGCGCTGCTCACCGGTTTACTGTCACACATCGGTCAGAAAGATGCGGAAAAGCAGGAGTTTACCGGCGCACGCAACGCGCGTTTCGCTATTTTCCCCGGTTCCGGCCTGTTTAAGAAGCCGCCTAAATGGACCGTGGTGGCGGAACTGGTGGAAACCAGCCGCCTGTGGGGCCGCGTTGCGGCGCGCATCGATCCGGAGTGGATCGAACCGCTGGCCCAGCATCTGCTGAAGCGCAGCTACAGTGAACCGCACTGGGAGAAAGCGCAGGGCGCAGTCATGGCCACCGAGAAAGTTACGCTGTACGGGCTGCCGATAGTGCAGGCGCGTAAGGTCAATTACAGCCGCATCGATCCGCAGCTCAGCCGGGAGCTGTTTATTCGTCATGCGCTGGTGGAGGGCGACTGGCAGACGCGTCACGCTTTCTTCCGCAACAACCTGAAACTGCGCAGTGAAATCGAGGATCTGGAGCACAAATCGCGGCGGCGCGACATTTTAGTCGATGACGAGACGCTGTTTGCGTTTTACGATCGCCGCATTGGCAGCGAGGTGGTCTCAGCACGGCACTTTGACAGCTGGTGGAAACAGGCCAGTAAGGACAATCCGGATCTGCTGAGCTTTGATAAGCAGATGCTGATCAAAGACGGCGCGGAGAAGGTCAGCCAGCTGGATTACCCGAACTTCTGGTATCAGGACAACCTGAAACTGAAGCTCAGCTACCAGTTCGAACCGGGGGCCGATGCGGATGGTGTGACGGTGCACATCCCGCTGCCGCTGCTCAACCAGGTCGACGAAGCCGGCTTCGAGTGGCAGATCCCCGGCGTGCGCCGCGAGCTGATCATCGCGCTGATTAAGTCGCTGCCCAAGCCGGTGCGACGCAACTTTGTACCGGCACCTAACTACGCCGAAGCCTTCCTTGGCCGCGTGACGGCGCTGGAGCAGCCGCTGCTGGATGCGCTGGAGCGTGAGTTCCGTCGCATGTCTGGCGTCACCATTGAGCGCGACGCCTGGCAGTGGGATCAGGTGCCCGATCACCTGAAAATGACCTTCCGCGTGGTGGATGAGCACAACCGTAAGCTGCAGGAAGGCAAAGACCTGCATCAGCTGAAGCAGGTGCTGAAAGGCAAGGTGCAGGAGACGCTGTCCAACGTGGCGGATGACGGGCTGGAACAGCGCGGGCTGCATCTGTGGAGCTTCGGTGATTTGCCGCAAAGCTACGAGCAGAAGCGCGGCAACTATCAGGTCAAAGCCTGGCCGGCGCTGGTGGATGAAAAAGACAGCGTCGCGATTCGCCTGTTTGACAGTGAACGCGAGCAGCAGAAGATGATGTGGCGCGGCCAGCGGCGGTTATTGCTGCTGAACATCCCTTCGCCGATCAAGTATCTGCACGAGAAGCTGCCAAACAAAGCCAAGCTCGGACTCTATTTCAATCCGTACGGCAAAGTGCTGGAGCTGATAGATGACTGTATCGCCTGCGGCGTGGACAAGCTGATGGCGGACGCCGGTGGCCCGGCGTGGCAGCAGGAAAACTTCGAGCAGCTGCGCGATAAAGTACGCGCTGAACTGAACGACACGGTGGTGACCATCGCCAGCCAGGTCGAGCAGATTCTCACCAGCGTGTTCAACATCAACAAGTTCCTTAAGGGACGGGTGGATATGACGCTGGCACTGGCGCTGGCGGATATCAAAACGCAGCTGAGCGGCCTGGTGTATCGCGGTTTTGTCACCGGCAACGGCTATCAGCGGCTGGGCGACACACTGCGCTATCTGCACGGTATTGAGCGCCGGCTGGAGAAGCTGCCGGTTGATCCGCACAGCGATCGGGCGCGGATGCTGAAAGTGCAGGCGGTAGAGCAGGCGTGGCAAAGCTGGCGTAACAAGCTGCCGCCGCAGCGTCAGGACGATGAAGAGGTACAGGCGATCCGCTGGATGCTGGAAGAGCTGCGCATCAGTTATTTTGCGCAGCAGCTGGGCACGCCGTATCCCATCTCCGACAAACGTATTCTGCAGGCGATGGAGCAGCTGGGCTGACTTATTGCGCCAGCGCTTCCAGCTTGTCTTTAAAGGATGTAACGGCGATGGCGCGGTTATCGGCGCGATAGCGATCGGCCGGTGCCGGCGCCGAGCTCTGTACCGCAATCAGCTGCCACTCGCCGTCGCGCTTCAGCAGCAGCGGTGAACCGCTGTCGCCGGGCAGGGTGTCGCACTGGTGCGACAGCACGGCGCGCTGCGCCCAGCCGGTGATCAGGCAATCGCTGTGCGAGTAGAGCGTATCCAGATGGTCAGCGGGATAACCGGCCTGTGTCACTTTGCGGTCGGTGGTTTTCAGCGCGGCGGTTAAATCGCTGCGCGAACCGTCAAACAACGGAATCGGCACGATACCGGACGGCGGATTGTGCAGAATCACCAGGCCGTAATCGTAAGGTGCCGCGTCTGGCGGCACGATCCAGCCTTCACCATCCGCCTGCAGACGCCGCGCCAGCGAAGGCTCCACGCGCGCGTCGATATCATGAATTTCGTAGCGCCAGCCTTTGGCACCCGCCATAAAGCGCAGCGCGACCGGCTTGTCGAATTTGCCTGGGGGCGTCAGTAAGCAGTGTCCGGCCGTCAGTGCCAGATGGGCCGAAATCAACGTGGCACTGCACAGATTGCCGCTTTCCGTCTCTAACTGACCAATGGCATCCCACGGCGCCGCACTGACGTCGGTAATAGCTTTACGATGATCTTTGCCGAAGAACAGGGTCTTAATCTCTTCCGGGCTGGGGCCGTCTTCATCATCGGCATGTGCTGTGAGGTTAAAGCTAAAAAGACCTACAAATAACAGGATAGCCAGGCGCATAGTTCTCTCAATGGCGAGAATAAATAGAGGTTATGGTCATCACGCTTGAGCGATAACTATAGTCGGTGAGCGGTAAAAAAGGGAGAAATATTGGAGTAATCAGCACGCTACAACGACTAGATAAAAAAGCTGGCCGCAATAATGCCGCACAGAATCATGACAATCAGGATAATTTCGAAGCGATAGCGACGCACCATTTTTCGCTACTCCAGTAAATAAACACCCGGCAGAACCGGGTGTTTTCAATCATTAATGCGGTGTTGGCGCGCAAGGCAACCTTATTTAGCAGCTTTTTTCGCTTTGTGGTGCTTTTTAGCAGCCTGAGCTTTCTGAGCAGCTGGTTTGGTTACTTTTTTGTGGTGCTTTTTAGCCGCCTGAGCTTTCTGTGCAGCTGGCTTGGTGGCTTTGTGGTGTTTTTTAGCAGCCTGGGCTTTCTGAGCCGCTGGCTTGGTGGCTTTCTTGTGGTGCTTTTTAGCGGCCTGGGCTTTCTGAGCCGCTGGTTTGGTGGCTTTCTTATGGTGCTTTTTAGCCGCCTGCGCTTTCTGAGCCGCTGGTGCTTTCTTCTCTACTTTCTTATGCTTTTTGGCAGCCTGCGCTTTCTGAGCAGCGGCTTTTTTGTGGTGAACAGCTTTGTGCTTAGCCGGTGCAGCGGTAGTTGCAGCAGCAGCAGGAGCAGCAGTTGTTGTCTCGGCAGCGAAGGCTACAGAAGACAGACCCATAGCAGCGGCGATCACCAGCGCAAATAATTTTTTCATTGCAAAACCCTCGAACTATTTTTTCATGTGTAGCCCACTGCGGGGCCGGTGAATGCACTATATGTAAAACAATTCGCGCCTTCAGTGAGGGAATGGTATCGGCGTGTAACGGATTGTACAAAGCAGGAAAACCGGGCAGGGCGGGGATAATTGCGGACCACGCTCCGCGCAAAAAACGGCAGCCGGGCAGGCCGCCGCACGGATCAGGCAGAGAGATAACGCTGTTCCAGATGCTGACGGAAATAGTGTGGATTAAGCGCTTCGCCAGTGGCATTGATCAGCAGCTGCTGCGTCGGGAAGCGGCTGCCGTGCTGCCAGATGTTCTGCTGCAGCCAGTCAAACACCGGTTGCAGTTCACCCTGCTGAATCAATTCGTCCACCTGCGGAATGGCGCGCTTTACCGCCTGGAACAGCTGAGCGGCGTACATCGCGCCCAGCGTGTAGGTCGGGAAGTAGCCGAAGGCACCGTCGGTCCAGTGAATATCCTGCATACAGCCGTCGCGATAGTTGCCGCGCGTATCAATACCCAGCGACTGCTGCATTTTTTCATCCCACAGCGCCGGAATATCCTCGACTTCAATCTCGCCTTCAATCAGCGCCCGCTCGATTTCGTAACGTAAAATCACGTGGGCCGGATAGCTCAGCTCGTCGGCATCAACGCGAATGAAGCCCGGCTTCACGCGCTGGGTCAGCCGAATAAAGTTGTTGCGCTCCAGCGCCGGCTGGTCGCCCATCAGCGCCACCACCTTGAGATGAATATGCTGCAGGAAGGCGTGACTGCGCCCCAGCTGCATCTCCATAAACAGGCTTTGCGATTCATGCATCGCGGTCGAGCGCGCCAGCGCCACCGGCTGTCCGCGCCACTGCTGTGGCAGATTCTGCTCATAGCGCGCATGGCCGGTTTCGTGGATCACGCCCATCAGCGCGCTGAGAAAATCGTTTTCGTTGTAGCGTGTGGTGATACGCACATCTTCCGGTACGCCGCCGCAGAACGGGTGGGCGCTCACGTCCAGCCGGCCGTGATTAAAATCAAACCCTAACGTCGCCATCACGCTCAGGCCGAGCTGTTTCTGCGATTCAATGGCGAAGGGGCCGACCGGCTGGGCAATCGGCGTTGCCTGCTGGCGGGCTACCGCTTTTTGCAGCAGATCCGGCAGCCAGCTTTTCAGATCGCCAAAAGTGCTGTCGAGCTGCGCGCTGGTCATGCCTGGCTCAAACACATCCAGCAGCGCATCGTAGCGTGATACGCCGAGCGCATCGGCGCGCAGCTGTGCCTCTTCGCGGCTCAGCTTCACCACTTCTTTCAGGTTAGCGCTGAAGCCCTGCCAGTCATTGGCCGGACGCTGACTGCGCCACGCGTGTTCACAGCGCGAGCCGGCCAGCGATTTGGCTTCCACCAGCGAGGCCGGCAGCAGCGTTGCCTGGCGCCACGCGCGCTGCATTTCGCCCAGATTGGCCTGCTCCACATCGTTCAGCGACTCCTGTCCGGCGGCGTCAAACAGCCCGCCGAGGCGCTTGTCGGTCAGCAGCTCGTGCATAAATACGCTCAGCTCCGCCATCGCTTCTCCACGCGCCTGGCTGCCGCCCGGCGGCATGGTGGTTTGCATATCCACGCCGGCAATCGCACCCAGATGGCCAAAACGCGCCAGGCGCTGAAAAGTGCGGCTAAGTTCCTGATAAGCTGCAGTCATGTAACAAGCTCCTTATGAAGGTAAGCGCGACGTCACGTCGCGCAGGGGGAGATCAACCGGCCAGCAGAAGCGCACGCAGGCGCCGCCCAGCGGACTGCTCTCAATCGAGACCTGGCCCTGCAGCGCCTGCGCAATAGAGTGCACAATCGCCAGACCGAGTCCGCAGCCGCCGGTAGCGCGATCGCGGCTGGGATCAAGCCGTACGAAAGGCTCGAATACCCGCTGGCGTTCATCCGGCGGAATGCCCGGACCGTCATCTTCAACCTGCAGATTGCCGATGGCGCCGTCAAACCACAGGCTGACACGCAGCCGCTGCTGCGCATAGCGCAGGGCGTTATTCACGAGGTTATCCAGCACGCGCTCCATCAGGCGCGTATCTGCCGCGCCAATGTTTTCCAGCTGCGGAATATCCAGCGTAATGTGCGTTTGCGGATTCATGGTCTGCACGTCAGCGATGTGCACGCGCAGCCACTGGGCCAGATCGAAAGATTGCAGATTGAGGTCAACGCGCGGCCGGTCGAGGCGCGCATAGGTCAGCAGCTCCTCAATCAGGCTCTCCAGCTGGCCGACGTCACGGTTCAGCGCCGCGGATTCTGCCGCGCTGAGGTTTTCACTCATCTCCAGCCGGTAACGCAGCCGGACCAGCGGCGTGCGCAGCTCGTGCGCGATACCGTCAATCAGCTGTTTTTTACTCGCCACCAGCGTATTGATGTTGTCCGCCATCTGGTTGAACGCCACGCCAAGGCTGTGCAGGCTGGAGGTATTTTCAAAATGGGTGCGCACGTCAAGCTCGCCGCGACCAAAGCGCTGAGCCGCTTTCTCCAGCCGCTGCATCTCCTGCCAGTGCGGGCGCAGCCAGATGAACACCGGCAGCGCCAGCGACATGCCAATAAACGCCAGCAGGGCGATATCAAGGATGCGCATCTGGTGCAGATAAAACAGGTAAGGAATCGGTCCGACCGACAGCACATAGTGGCTGCGCGGGATGTGCTGCAGGAAGGTGTACTGATCGTCGAGGGCGACGATCTCACCGGCGCGCAGCCGCTTCATGTCGGCTTCGTCCAGCTGATATTTGCTCATCGGTTCGATGTGCAGCTCAAAGGATAAATCGAGATCGAGGTTGCGGATGGTTTTATTCCAGTCGCGCGGCGGGATCTCACGCAGTTCGCTGCGCATCAGAAACAGCGAACTGGCCATCAGGTCGTTCATTGACTGGCGTCCGGCGCGCTCGGCGGTGAATTTGTACACCAGACCCACCAGCAGCGTCATCACCAGGAAGCAGACGAACAGCAGCAGATAGAACTGAATGAAGAGCTTTCTCATCAGGAGCGGGTATCCCAGGCCTGCGGCGCGAACAGATAGCCTTTGTTTCGGATGGTTTTGATGCGGAACGGCTCGGTGGCGCTGTCGTACAGTTTCTTGCGCAGGCGTGAAATGGCGACGTCGATGCTGCGATCCATGCCGTCATAGCTCACGCCGCGCAGGGTTTTCAGCAGCGCGTCACGGTCGAGAATTTCTCCGGCGTGGCTCGCCAGCTCCCACAGCAGGTCAAAATCGGCGGTCGAAAGGGTGATCGGTTCGTCGAACAGGATCACCTGGCGGTTGAGCGCATCAATGGTGAGCGAACCGAACCGCAGCACCTTTTGCGAGCTCTGCACGGCAGGTGCGGCTTCCGGTTTGGCCACGTGCGCCTGGCGCAGATGCAGCCGCAGGCGCGCCAGCAGCACCGCCGGCGGCGTGGTTTTCAGAATATAGTCATTGGCGCCCATCTCCAGCGCCAGAATGTGGTTCATGTCGCTGTCGAGCGAGGTCAGCAGCACAATCGGGCCCTGCCAGTGCGCACGCAAATCGCGGCACAGCGTCATGCCATCTTTGCCCGGCAGCATGATATCCAGTAATACCAGATCCGGATCGGCGGCGAGAATGGTCGCTTCCGCGCGATCGCCGCGCGTCTCAACCAGCACCTCAATATCGTGGCGGCCAAGATAAGCCGCAATCAGTTCGCCGACTTCCGGCTCATCTTCCACATAGACAATTTTGTTCATAATGCTCTGTCATGGCTGAGAATGTCAGCAGCATAGCTTTTCCTGGTCCTGAGCTCTACGCTACCGCACGAATTATCCTTGTCTTACTGGTATGTACACCGTGAAATGTGCCATTATTACCGGCGCGTTCTGGCGCAAGGTTCGGAATCGTACTGAAAACAGGAGGAGTGCGAGGGTGTCTGATAAAGAGCTGGCTTCAGCCGGATACAGTGACCGCATCTGCTTCAACTACAGTGACTTCCTTTCCGCTTCCTGCAAAAAACGCTGGAGCTTTGTCGATGCCATTTACGGCGTGATGCCAATTTTTGGCATGGTGACGCGCAAGTCCGGGCACAGTTTACAGGCCAGCGACGACCATCTGAAAGAATTAGCATTACAAATCATTTCAACCCAGGTCAGCGACGAAATTAACATTGCCCGCCTTATTACCCTGGCCGAACAGCAGCACATCAGCCGCTTCGATATTCAGCTGCCTTATCCGCTGTCCACTGAGCAGCTTGACGCCATCCATCTGGAATACCGCAAGCCGCTCAATCTGACACAGCAGAACGATCTGCTGTGCGTTTCCATTCCTTTACAACCGCACTGATTAGCGCGTCAGCTGCCACAGCGCGGGCAGTGAGGCGGCAATTAACAGCACGATGGCGATGCGCTCCAGCGCAAACAGCGGTTGGTCGCCGCGGCCACCGCGTCGTGCATACAGGAACAGCAGCAGACCCGGCGCGTAAAGCACCACCGACAACAGCAGA
Organism: Pantoea sp. R102; assembly: GCF_004916815.1. NCBI lineage: Bacteria > Pseudomonadati > Pseudomonadota > Gammaproteobacteria > Enterobacterales > Erwiniaceae > Pantoea > Pantoea sp. R102. Next base: position 3,970 of record NZ_SDFT01000085.1, on the reverse strand, counting down.
TGCAGCGGCCCCGAGGCGTACAGCAGCCATAACCCATAGGCGCTGGCACCGAGACCGGTCAACAGGGCCAGCGGTTTGTGCTGACCGCGTACCACTTTGACCAGATACAGACCGACCAGCAGATAGGGCACGAGGATCATTTCTGAGGCGATAGTCAGCAGCGTATTGTAATCCGCGCCGGTAACCGCAATCAGAATCAGGCACACCTGCACGCTGCCGTTAGTCAGCCACAGCGACGCCGCCGGCGCATTATGACGGTTCTGCCGGGCAATGCTGCGCGGAAACGCGCCCTGCTGCGCGGCGAGGAACGGGACTTCCGCCGCCATAATGGTCCAGCTGAGATAGGCCCCGCACACCGAGATAATCAGGCCAACCGCAATCACCGCATCGCCCCAGTGACCCAGCAGGCGTTCCATCAGACCGGCCATCGACGGATTGCGCATCTGCGCCAGTTCGGCACGCGGCACCACGCCAAGCGACAGCAACGTCACCAGCAGATAGACCAGCAGCGCGGCCAGCACCGCCAGCAGCGTGGCGCGCCCGACATCTTTCTTGTGGCGCGCGCGGGCAGAAACTACCACCGCGCCCTCCACGCCAATAAATACCCACAGAGTAATCAGCATGGTCTGTTTGACCTGCTGCCACAGCGGCTGGCCGAGCGCTGCGCCGTCAAAGTCAAAACGGAAGCGATCGTAATTAAACGCCAGCAGCGCCAGCACCACGAACAGCAGCAGCGGCACCAGTTTGCCCAGCGTCGCCAGCAGGTTGATGCTGGCCGCCGTCTGTACGCCGCGCAGCACCAGCCAGTGCACCAGCCACAGCAGCACGGAAGCACCAAGCATCGCCTGCCAGGTATTGCCATCGCCAAAAACGATGCGATCCGGCGTATCGGTAAAGAAGCTCAGCGCTGAAAACACAATTACCAGATACGAGACGTTGGCAATTACCGCGCACAGCCAGTAGCCCCATGCCGAGCAGAAGCCGGTCAGCTCGCCGAAGCCGGCGCGCGCGTAGGTGAAGATGCCGCCATCCAGTTCCGGCCGCAGACGCGTCAGCAGCAACATTGCCAGCGACAGAAAGAGGATACCGACACCGGTGATCAGCCAGCCGATCAGCAGCGCCGCCGGACCGGCAACCGCCGCCATATTTTGTGGCAGGCTAAAGACGCCCGCGCCGAGCATCGAGCTGAGCACCAGCGCAGTGAGCGCGCTAAGACCTAATTTTTTATCCAAAACGCCATTCCTGAGCAGCAGAGTGTGCTGGGTAGTAGTTGTTCAGCCAGAGTGTAACGTGGCAATCAGTCCCGTTTAAAACGGAATACCCTGAAAACAGGCGGCAGATTTTACGGAGAGCGAACGGTGAAGGCAATGCAAGACTATGCAGATTTGCACACGGATTATGCAAACGGCAGGGCGACGGGCGCCGCCCTGCGCGGGGGTTATTTAAACAGGTCAGCGGTAACGGTCAGGTTGCCGCCGCTCTGGTTCTGCCACTGGCGCGTAATGTGATAGTACTTCGCGCCTTTGGCGATGGCGCGTTTGCCCACGGCTTCTGAGATCTCGGTTGGCGTGCCGAAGTGATCGGAGAAGGAGATGGTGTCAAACGGCTGCATCTGTGCGGCCGTGATAGCATTGACTTCCTGCACGCTGCGGCCATCCGACTGCGTCACAGTATAACGCTGACCGGTAGAGCTTTGGGTTTCAAAGAAACGACCCACGCTGGTGCTTGGCGTATCCGAGGAAGCAACGCCAGGGATTGCCACTTTCTTCGCCGCTGCGCCGCCCGCAGCCAGGGCTGCTTTACCGGCTTCTGAATCAGCCGGAATGGAGTCAGACGTATCCTGCACCACGCGCGCTTTGGCATCGGCTTTATACACGTAGGCGGTCACGTACTGGTTGCCACCGTTGTTAGCATCCACCTGACGCACAATAAAGAAGGAGGCCGCGCCTTTGTTTTTTGCCGCTTTGGCGATGGCTTCGTTCACGTCCGGCTGGCTGGAGAAGAAGCCGCTAACGGACACGGTATCAAACGGTTCCAGACGATAGGCTTCGGCTTTTGGCAGCTCTTTCACGCCGTTGAACATCCGGTATTGCGTGCTTTGCTCCACTTTAGCCGCGTTGGCTTTGTACAGATCGGCGGTAACGCGCCAGTTGCCACCGTTACCGTTGCTGTCGTTGATGCCCTGCACGTAGAAAGAGTCCGCGCCTTTGGCGTCGGCGGCTTTAGATACGGCGTCTGTTGCATCGCCAATTGCATTAAAACGGCCGCTAATATTGATGCGTTCGAATGGTTTTAACGCGGCCGCTTGCTCTGGCGTTAACTCTTTGGCAGCAAACGCATTGGCTGCCAGCAGTGATAACAGGGTCGACGCCAGAATGGTGTTCTTCAGCTTCATAAAAATGATCCTTCGCCTTACGCAAATTGAGTACGAAAACGTGCTGGACTCTTGATGTATAACAGATTAGCCGCTGATTATTGCATGTAATAATCGGCCTGTCTCAGCCAATTTATGCGCATAACATTGACAATCCCAGCATTTTATTCATCGGCCTGTCATCTTTCGCTGTTATGGCTTTTTTTTGGTCAGCTTACCGCTTTAACCGGTATCGCTTAGTACCATAATAGTTAACGCATTGTTAAATATAGGTTTTTAAAAACAGTTAATTCGTCATGACACGATTAGGCACAGCAGATTATTTTCCATAATGCCGCAAACCTGGTCGCATCCCGCGGTATTCATCGCTGGCATCTGAATATCTGTGTGAATGTCATAAGTGTGCGTTATGGCGCTAGATCGTCCTGGGCATTTTCAGTAGGTTATAAAGACTTTGTTACATAGTGCATTTCGCTCATAAAAAGCTGAAACAGCGTTTCGGCTTTTAAGCATGTGCCCCTTACAGAACCTCATCCTTTAATCATGGAAAGGAAACAGTATGTTAATTGGGATACCCAAAGAGCGGTTAGCTAACGAGTCCCGCGTCGCAGCGACGCCAAAGACCGTTGAGCAGCTCGTTAAGCTGGGATTCAGCGTCACCGTTGAGCAGGGCGCCGGTCTGCGCGCCAGCTTTGATGATGACAGTTTTATCGCCGCCGGTGCCAGCATCAGTAATCCGCAGGATGTCTGGAAGTCCGACATCGTGCTGAAGGTGAACGCGCCAGACGACAGCGAGATCGCCCTGATGCGCGCGGGCAGTACGCTGGTGAGCTTTATCTGGCCAGCACAGAACCCGGCGCTGCTGGAGAAATTAGCCGCACGCAACATCACCGTAATGGCGATGGATTCCGTACCGCGTATTTCACGCGCGCAGTCGCTGGATGCGCTCAGCTCGATGGCGAACATCGCCGGTTACCGTGCCATTGTCGAAGCAGCCCATGAGTTTGGCCGCTTCTTCACCGGGCAAATCACCGCCGCCGGTAAAGTGCCACCGGCAAAAGTGATGGTCATCGGGGCTGGCGTGGCCGGGCTGGCGGCGATTGGCGCGGCGGGCAGTCTCGGTGCCATCGTGCGCGCCTTCGACACCCGTCCGGAAGTGAAAGAGCAGGTGCAGAGTATGGGCGCCGAGTTCCTTGAACTCGACTTTGAAGAGGAAGCGGGCAGCGGCGACGGTTACGCCAAAGTGATGTCCGAGGCCTTTATCAAGGCGGAGATGGCGCTGTTCGCGGCGCAGGCGCAGGAAGTGGACATTATCGTCACCACCGCGCTAATCCCGGGCAAGCCGGCACCGAAGCTGATCACCGCAGAGATGGTGGCCAGCATGAAGCCGGGCAGCGTGATTGTTGATCTCGCGGCAGCCACCGGCGGTAACTGCGATCTGACCGTCGCCGATCGCGTCACGCTGAGCGACAACGGCGTCAAAATCATCGGCTACACCGATCTGCCGAGCCGGCTGCCAACGCAGTCCTCGCAGCTGTACGGCACCAACCTGGTAAACCTGCTGAAGCTGCTGTGTAAAGAGAAAAACGGCGAGAT
>NZ_SDFT01000084.1:0-6290 GCF_004916815.1 Pantoea sp. R102 | reverse complement strand
TCATCACGCGTGCGCGCCTGCGGGTCGACGAAGCCCCAGAAGGTGATCACCGGCTTGCCATCCACCAGATAGACGTATTGCTGATCGGGAAACTGCAGCGTCTTTGCCAGCAGCGCCCCAAACAGGCGCATCGCCGGATTGTCGGCATCCCGGGCGCGCAGGCTGAGCGCCTGCAAATCCTGCTGATTAAGGGTGAGCTGATCCAGCGCCTGACGCTTTTCGCGATCGCTGGCCGCCAGCCAGGATTTCACTTTGCCGCTGAATGGCGCGTACCAGTCAAGGCGGTCACCGCGCTCGTTGGCCTGCGGGATCGCGAGGCAGTTGGCCAGTGTCGTCTGGCGGCGCAAACGTAACGTTTCGCGAATTTGCAGGGCAGAAGCCCAGACCGGCTGGCCGTTCTCCCCCAGTGCCAGTAACGCGTCGAGATTACCGCTGCGCAGAAAAGTTTTTGCCACTCGTTGGGCCCTTATCGGTGGTTATCTGAAGCCAAACATCGGGTGTGATGGGCGATGGTAGTGATCTTAAGCCAAATGCGCCGCAATCAAACGGGGGAAAAAGGGGGGAAAACAGGGCGTTATTCCCTCCACGGTACGCGGGGTGGTGAAATGTTAACCGTTCCGGCGCGGGCTGAGCAGCAAATGGGTGAGGACGCCCCCGATCAGGCCCCAGAACGCCGAACCGACGCCGAGCAGGGAGATGCCGCTGGCGGTGATCAGAAATGCCACGATGGCGCTGTCGCGCTGCGCCGGTTCCGCCAGCGCGCGCTGCAGGCTGCCCGCCAGCGTGGCCAGCAGTGCCAGACCGGCCAGCGTGGCGATCAGCACCGGCGGCAATGCGCTGAGCATCACGGCGATCAGCGCGCCGGTAAAGCCGGTCAGCAGATAGAACACGCCCGCCAGCGCGGAAGCCACCCAGCGGCGCGCCGGGTCCGGATCGACATCATCGCCCATGCAGATCGCGGCGGTGATCGCCGCAATACACACCGAAAAGCCGCCGAACGGCGACAACAGCAGCGCGATCAGGCCGGTCCAGCCGGTGAGCGCGGAGACCGGCGGCCGGTAGCCATGCGCCTGCAGCGTGGCAATACCGGGCGCATTCTGCGACGCCATGGTCACCAGGAAGTAGGGCAAGCCGACGCCAATCAGCGCGGCAGGATTAAAGTGCGGCATGATAAATTCCGGCACGCTCAGCGTTAGCGCATGAGGCGGAAAGTGGATGGTGCGCTGACCCAGCGCCACCAGTACGCCTGTCACCAGCGCCAGCAGAATGGCATAACGCGGCAGCCAGCGGCGGCCCAGCAGCCATACCAGACACATGCTGCCGCACAGGGCAAAATGATCCTGTAAGCCGCTGAAGGTGCCGATGCCAAATCGCAGCAGAATCCCCGCCAGCATCGCGGCCGCCAGCGACTGGGGAATGTGGTTCATCAGCCGGGCAAACAGGCCGGTCATGCCGCTCAGCACAATCAGCAGATTGGTCGCGACAAACACCCCGACCACTTCATTCAGCGTCAGACCGTGCACGCTGGTGGCCAGCAGCGCGGCACCCGGCGTCGACCAAGCGGCGAGCACCGGCATCCGCGTCCACAGCGACAGACCGAGTGACGCCAGCCCCATGCCCACGCCCAGCATCGACAGCCAGCCGCCAATCTGCGCCGGTGAGGCGCCTGCAGCCTGCGCCGCCTGGAAGATCAGCGCCGCGGTGCTGCTGTAGCCGACCAGCACGGCGATCAGGCCGGAAATCAGCATCGGAAAGGAAAAAGCCGGACGAACAGTTGCAGTGGTCATGGAATCACATTCTGTTGTGCGTTATAACGCACATTGTGGCACGCACGGTATGGCGCGCACAAGTGGTACACTGCGCGCCCGCTTTTCAGGAGAATTCATGGAAAATCTGCATCAACATCTCAGCCAGGCGCTGAAGCAGCTGCGTCAGGCCAATGGCTGGAGCTTGACGCTGGCGGCGGCGCGCACCGGCGTGAGTAAAGCCATGCTCGGTCAGATTGAGCGCGGCGAGTCGAGTCCGACGATCGCCACGCTATGGAAAATCGCCACCGGCTTTAATGTGCCGTTCTCCTTTTTTGTGCAGAGCGGGGCGCAGTCGTCGGGCGACGTGGCGACCTTCAGCCAGCCCAATGCACAAATGCAGGTGAAGCCGCTGCTGCCGTATGACGCGCGTTTGCGCTTCGATCTACTGGAAGTGACGCTGGCGGCGGGCGCGCAAAGCGATTCGTCAGCGCACGAAAGCGGGGTGATTGAGCAGGTGGTGGTGCTGGAAGGTGAGTTGTTGCTGGGCATGGCGGGCAGCTGGCGTCGCCTGCAGGCCGGCGAGGCCAGCCAGTTCGCCGCCGATCAGCCGCACAGCTACCGCAATCCGCTGGCCAGCCCGTTGCGCTTTCATAGCCTGATTCACTATTTGCAGCGCAGCTGAGCGGCGGGATGCGCAATTACAAATTGATACGAAGGCAAACTACACAGTTTACCTGCGTATTTATATACTGCGGTCTCATCAGTAAAGGAGAAGGGCGATGAGCGAGCTGATTAGCGCCGCTGCCGCGTTACGCAGCATCAATGGCAAACTGATGCGCCGCCTGCGTGAATCGGCCCCGCCGGGCGATCTCACCTGGCCGCAGGTTTCCGTGCTGGGTTATCTGGTGCGCGACGGCGCAATGACAGTGACCGAGCTGGCCGCGCGTGAAGGGGTGCGCAGCCAGTCGATGAGTGCCACGGTCGCCAGCCTGCAGACGCTGGGCCTGGTACAGGGCGTGTCCGATGCGCAGGATGGCCGCAAAACCCGTTATCAGCCTACCGCTGTCTGCCTGCAGCTCATCGCCAGCAATCGCGCCCAGCGTGACGACTGGCTGCTGCACAGTATCAGCAGCCTGCTCAGTCCGCAGGAGCAGCAAACGCTGCTGGCCGCCATTCCCTTACTGCAACGACTCGCTGACCACTAATTTGAGAGGACTCACCATGGCTGTCACCACGTTAGATGCCCAAACCGCCCTGATTGTCATCGACCTGCAGCACGGCATCGTCCGCCTGCCGGTTACGCCGCGCCATCCGGATGAAGTGATTGCACGCGCCACGCAGCTGACGCAGGCGTTTCGCGCGAAACAGCTGCCGGTGGTGCTGGTGAACGTGGCGGGCGGCGCGCCGGGCCGCAATCAGCAGCCGCGTCACGATGCTGCTCTGCCGGCAGACTGGGCGGTGCTGGTGCCGGAAATGACCCCGCAGCCGGGCGATATCAGCGTAACGAAAAAAACCTGGGGCGCGTTCCACAATACCGATCTGCACCAGCAGCTGCAGCAGCGTGGTGTAACACAAGTGGTGGTGTGCGGGATTGCCACCAGTATTGGTGTGGAATCCACGGCGCGTCAGGCGTACGAGCTGGGCTACAACGTCACGCTGGCGACCGATGCGATGAGCTGCCTGAACGCCGAAACCCACCACAACAGCATTGAGCGCATCTTCCCGCGCCTCGGCGAAACCGGCACCACTGACGAAATCCTCGCGCTGCTGAACTGATGTTTTCCCTCCAGGGCTGGTACTGCCGGCCCTCATCTTTGCCGCTCCCTGCCGCGGGTTATTCTGCTGCGCCTCGCTTTCCCTGCCGCCGTTGAGAATTGGTTGTAACAGTGCTGGTTACTGTCACAGTATGCACAGCAACACGATAACCAATATTTAGCCTGACTTTACGTTTTTATTAACACCAGTGAGCAGCAGGATCGGGCAGAGCAGTACAGCGCTATTCTGCTGCAGGGAGGTAGGGATGCTAAAAAAATTAAACGTGCTTTATCTCATCGCCAGCCTGTTTTTTCTGGGCACCGGTATTACCTTAGGTCTGGTGCTGTCACCGTTAATTACCACGGAAGTGAATGCCACGCAAAAGGAGGTTGATCTGGCGAAACAGCAGGCGCTTTTTAGCGGTGAGTTTGATCGCCATCAGCCGGGCAGTGATGCGCTGTACTGGGCCAGCGGTAAAGTCTATCTCAATGAAAACGTTATCGCCTTTGAGGGGGAAATTGCCCCCGGGCCACACTATAAAATTTACCTCACCAAAACTCAGGCGTTTGATCAGCACTCATTTCTGCAAATAAAGCATCAGTCGGCGTTAATTGGCGATTTAAATAACTTTGGTGATTTTATTAAATCACTGCCGGAAGGCATCGATCCGCAGGAATATTGCGCCGTGCAAATCTGGAGTGAGCAATTTTCGAAATTTGTCGGCTCAGCGCGTTATCGCACCTGAATAAGGCACCGACGTGTGCCGGTGCCCGCATTAGATTACTGGAAAGCGTAACTCAGCGTCAGGCCGACGCTGTAATTACGCCCCGGTGCCGGTTCGTAATACCGGCCATTGCTCTCATTAACGATGACCGAGCCGATATAGTGGCGATCGAGCAGATTATCCACGCGGCCAAACAGATCCAGCGTCCAGTTCTGCACCAGCCATTTATAGCCGCTGTTCAGTCCCACCACCGTATACGCCGGCGCTTTGACATCATTCTGGTCGTTGGCCGCAATGTCGCTCAGGTAGCGCAGGTCGCCGCCGGCATACCAGCCTTGCTCCGGCGCGTAGGCCAGTCCGGCGTAGGCCATATTGCGTGCAATACCGGGGATGCGCTTGCCGTCACAGCTGTCGCTGCCGCAGGCGTTACTGCGGTAGCGCGCGTCGAGCAGTGTCCACGCGGCTTTCAGGTGCCAGTCATAGCCAAACTGCTGATCGAGCCCGAGTTCCAGGCCACGGCGGCGCGTCTCACCGGCGTTTTTGTAGCTGGTGCGGCCTTCGTAACTGCTGTCTGACACAATCTCGTTTTTGGTATCGGTCTGAAACAGCGCGGCGGTCAGCAGGCCGTTGCCGAGGCGTTTTTTGCTGCCGAGCTCCACGGTATTGCTGGTGGCCGGCTGCAGGTTGAGATTGAGCCCGGCCTGATCCGCCGCGCGGTAGGAGAGTTCATTGAGCGTCGGCGTTTCAAAGCCGCGACCGGCGGAAACATAGGCATTCCAGCCATCATCAATCGCGTATTTGAGCGAGGCCGCAGGCAGCCAGCGGTGGTAGCGGCGATTGCCGCTGTCATCCGGGTCGCTGGCGGTCACGTAATAGTCGTTAGCATCGAAATTGACCGTGCTGAAGCGCACGCCGGCGTCCAGCGACCAGCGATCGCTCAGCTGCCACGCGGTCTGCAGATAGGGATCGAGGTTCCACATCAGGTTGCGCTCGTTGCGGCGCAGATCACCCTGCACGCCGTAGTCGGTGGCGCCGTCACTGCGGGTGAAGTTCTGATAGCCTTTGCGCTTCTCGCTCATGGTTTCATAGTCGAGGCCGCCGGTCAGGGTCACCGGCAGCGTCAACAGCGTCGCGCGGTGCGTCCAGCGCGTATCAATGCCCTGGTAGTGGCGCGCCAGTGAAATGACACCACCGGGATAGCCGGCTTTCAGCTGGGTCGCCAGCGGGATGGACTGATACTGGGTGGTTTCGCGCTCACCGGCATAGAGCATCACGCTGAGATCGTCGTTGTCGCTCATCTGGCGCTGGTAGTGCAGACCCGCCTGGGTCTGATCAACGGTTTTGCGCGCGTTGTACAGCGTGACGTTGCTGGCCACCTGGCGCGGATTATCATGCCACTGATCCGGCGTCAGGCCGCCCGGATCCTGCGCCTCGACGTGAACGCTGTTGAACAGCAGTGTCAGGGTGCTGACATCGTCAATGCGCACGCCCAGTCTGGCATTGCCGAGGTTCTTCTGCGCGGCGCTGTGGTCGCGATAGCCGTGCGTGGTGAAGCGCGAAGCCGACACCGTATAGTTAACATCGCCGGCATGGCTGCCATCACCGGTGGCACCGCTCGCTTTCACGCTGTTGCGCCAGCTACCGTAGCTGCCGTACCAGCTGCTGGCTTCCAGCGTAGTCGGCTGCTGGCCGCGCTGGGTTTCCACATTGATCACGCCGCCCGATGCGTTACCGTACAGCGCGGAGAACGGGCCGCGCAGCACTTCCACGCGATCGATGGAACCGATATCGATATTCGAGGTTTGCCCCTGGCCATCTGGCATGCTGGCCGGAATGCCGTCAACGTACAGGCGAATGCCGCGCAGGCCGAAGGTGGAACGCGAACCAAAGCCGCGCACTGAAATCTGCAGGTCCTGCGCATAATTTTGTCTGTTTTGAATTTGCAGACCCGGTACGCTGGTGAGGTTTTCAGACAGGTTAACGCGCGGTGCGGCGTGGCGCATATCGTCGCCGCTGACGATGCTGACCGCCGCCGGAGTATCCAGCTCAGAAAGTCCACTGGC
>NZ_SDFT01000083.1:0-16881 GCF_004916815.1 Pantoea sp. R102 | reverse complement strand
GCCTTTCACCAGTCCGGGGACGTCACTTTCCGGCACGCCGCTCAGGCGCGACAGCTTGCTGAGGTTATCCGGCTGCTGCAGCCACTGTTCCGGGTTGGCGATATAGGCCTGCTGCGCGGCAATCGCGCTACGGGCGAAAGCGGTGACCACTTCAGGATGCTGCCGGGCAAAATCCTTGCGCACCACCCAGACGTCGAGGGTCGGTGAGCCCCACTGCCCGACCTGCGACGAGTCGGTCAGCACCTTGCCGTCTTTCTCCAGTTCATTGACGGCGGGCGCCCAGACATAGGCGCCGTCGATATCACCGCGCTGCCAGGCAGCAATGATCGCCGGCGGCTGCAGATTAACCAGTTGCACCTGGGTCGGTTTGATGCCCCAGTGTTTCAGCGCGGCCAGCAGGCTGTAATGGGTGGTAGAGATGAAGGGAACGGCAATGCGTTTGCCGATCAAATCTTTGGGCGAGCTGATGCCTTTTTTCACCACCAGCGCTTCAGAATTGCCCAGCTGTGAAGCCAGCAGGAAAGCTTCAATCGGCAGCTGCTGCGTGGCGGCCACCGCCAGCGGGCTGGAACCAATGTTGCCAATTTGCACATCGCCCGAGGCTAACGCACGCAGGACGCTGGCGCCGCTGTCGAATTTGCGCCAGTCAACCGTGGCACCGCTCTCTTTGGCAAAGGTATTGTCAGCCTGCGCCACTTTGGCCGGTTCCGCCGACGTCTGATAAGCCACGGTCACATTGACCGCCTGCGCCTGAAAGGTCATCAGCGCTAACGCGGCTGCTACCGCGCTTATTGTTTTGGTTACTGCCATCATCATGCACCCCAATGTTGAGTCGTGACGGCAGTGTCGCCAGCAGCAATGATTTCATAAAGGAATTAAAAATTATCCCTAATAAAAATCGGTTCTTAGATCAACATCGGGTAACGCTATGCAAAAAGTGCAAATACAAAACCGCTGGTGCGGAACAAATATGTCAGGCGCTCACATGCCGACTGTGGTATTGATCTCGTCTTGATTTTTTCCCCCTTTTACAGCGGTACTGGCCTCCATGTCGATTGAGAAAGTTGCGCGCCTCGCGGGCGTGTCGAAAGCCACGGTTTCACGGGTGTTAAACCAGCATCCTGGCGTCCGGCCAGATACGCGTAAACGGGTGCTGGCCGCCATTAATGTGTGCGAATACCAGCCCAACCTGCTGGCGCGCCAGCTGCGTACCGCGCAAAGCAACATGTTGCTGGTGCTGATTTCAGATATCACCAATCCGTTCTGTTCACGGGTGGTGCAGGGCATTGAGGCGGAGGCCGAAGCGCACGGCTATCACATCCTGTTATGTAATTCCGCCTCACAGCTGCGGCGCGAAACCGCCTATCTGGCGCTGCTGGCCGGCAAAGTGGTGGATGGGGTAATCACCATGGACGCCGCGGCCTGCCTGCAGGGACTGAAAGAGTTGATTGGTGATGCGCCGTGGGTGCAGTGTGCGGAGTACGATCCCTCGGTTAACGCCTCCAGCGTCACCATCGATAACCGTCAGGCGGCCTATGACACGGTGCATTATCTGGCCGGCAAAGGGCGTCAGCGCATTGCGCTGGTCAACTGCGATATGCGCTATCTCTATTCGCACCAGCGCGAAAGCGGCTATCGCGACGCCATCACGCAGCTGGGGCTTGACTGGCACGGCGTCGCTTACGCCAGCGACATCTCATGCGAAGCGGGCAGCGCGGCGCTGCGCGAACTGCTAACGCAGCCAGAGCGGCCTGATGCGGTGTTTGCGGTATCAGACGTGCTGGCGGTTGGCGTGATTCACGCTGCTCTGGAAGCCGGACTGCGCGTGCCAGAGGATCTGGCGGTGGTCGGCTTTGACGGCATTCCGTTCACCAGCAGCATCAACCCGCCGCTGACCACCATTGCCCAGCCGATGAACCAGATGGGTGCCCGCAGCGTGCAGCTGCTGCTGGCGCGCATCCGTCAGCGCCAGGCGGCCGTGGTGCATGAAGTGCTGCCGTGGACGCGCATTGAGCGCGCCTCCAGCTGACTCAGTGCCAGATCAACAGCACGCAGGCTGCGGTCAGCGCACCCATGGCGAGGTTGAAGATTTTCCACGCGCGCGGACTGCGCAGCAGGCGGCCAATCAGCGAGCCGAAACCCATCCAGATCACGCCGGAAACCACGTTCACCAGCGCCATACCGATGCTGATCGCCACCACGGAATGCAGATAGGCGCTGCCGGCAAGGCTAAAGCTGGCGACCGCACCCAGCGCCATCAGCCACGCTTTCGGGTTGATCAGTTGCAGTAACCCGCCCTGCCAGAAAGGCATCTGCTTCACGCTGGCATCGTCGGTCTCCAGTGTTTCGTATTCGGCGGTGGCAATTTTCCACGCCAGCCACAGCAGGTAGAGGCTACCGGCCACTTTCAGTACCAGATGCAGTGAGGGATAGAGCAGAATCAGGCTGCCGATGCCAAACGCCACCATCAGCAACATCACCTGCATGCCAATCATGATACCAATCAGCAGTGGAAAGGTGCGCAGGAAGCCAAAATTAGCACCTGAGGCGGTAAGTAACATATTATTGGGCCCTGGCGTGATGGCCGCGACCCAGAGAAAGCCCAGCATTGATAAAAAAAGACTCAGTTCCATGTATATTCGGGTGCTCCTCACCCAGAAAAGCGAACAACCCATCGAAGCTATCAGCGAGTTATGCATCAGACAAGTACTATCCCAGGCTATTTTGATCGCCCGAGCGGCGAGCGCTTTACCCCGCTGCGCGGCTTCGGCAATGCGCATCTGCAAACGCTGCTGCCGCGTCTGCTGCGCCGGCGCGTCACGCTGCGCCCGCACTGGCAGCGCCTCGATCTGCCGGACGGCGACTTCGTCGATCTGGCGTGGAGCGAAGATCCGGCACAGGCACGTCACAAGCCGCGTATGGTGCTGTTCCACGGGCTGGAAGGCAGTTTCCGCAGCCCGTATGCCCATGGGCTGATGCAGGCGTGTCAGGCGCGCGGCTGGCTGGCGGTGATCATGCACTTCCGCGGCTGCAGCGGCGAGCCTAACCGTCTGCAGCGCATCTATCACTCCGGTGAAACTGAAGATGCGACCTATTTTCTGCACTGGCTGCAGCGCGAATGGGGCACGGTGCCGACTGCCGCGGTCGGCGTTTCGCTTGGCGGCAATATGCTGGCCTGTCTGCTGGGGCTGCAGGGCACGTCGGCCCCGCTGGATGCCGCGGTCGCCATTTCCGCGCCGCTGGCGCTGGAGCCGTGCAGCCAGAAGCTGGACGTGGGCTTTTCACGCTTTTATCAGCACTACCTGCTGACCCAGCTGAAGAAAAACGCCACGCGCAAACTGCGCGCCTGGCCGGGCACGCTGCCGGTCGATCTGACGCAGCTGCGCGCCTTCCGCCGGCTGCGTGAGTTTGATGATGCGATTACCGCCCGCGCCCACGGTTTTATTGATGCGCGCGACTATTATCAGCGCGCCAGCGCCATGCCATTGCTGACCGGCGTGCGCAAGCCGCTGCTGATCATCCATGCTAAAGACGATCCCTTCATGACCGATGCGGTGATCCCGCAGCCGCAGCAGTTGTCTGCCACAATTGAGTATCAGCTGACGCAGCAAGGCGGTCACGTCGGCTTCGTGGGCGGCAGCCTGCTACGACCCAAAATGTGGCTGGAGCAGCGCGTGCCGGACTGGCTCTCAACTTATCTGGATATGTAACTGTGATTATTCCCTGGCAAGAACTCGACCCGACAACGCTGGAAAACCTGATAGAAAGTTTTGTGCTGCGTGAAGGCACCGATTATGGCGAGCAGGAGCGCAGCCTGACGCAGAAAGTGGCCGACGTGCGCCGCCAGCTCGAGCAGGGCGAGGTGGTACTGGTGTGGTCAGAATTGCATGAATCGGTCAATATTATGCCGCGGCGTGAATTTCGCGGCTGATGCGTCAGGCGGCAATTCGTGGTAACAATGCTCATCGCCGGACTTCACAGGGAGCGCTGTTATGTCAGCCAGGCATCCAGTCATAGCCGTTACCGGTTCCAGCGGCGCCGGAACCACCACCACCAGTCTCGCCTTCCGTAAAATTTTCCAGCAGCTGGATCTGCACGCGGCGGAAGTAGAAGGCGACAGTTTCCATCGCTATACCCGTCCGGAAATGGACATGGCGATTCGTAAGGCGCGCGACCTCGGGCGTCACATCAGCTATTTTGGTCCGGAAGCCAACGACTTCGGCCTGCTGGAGCAGACTTTCCGCGACTATGGCCAGAGCGGACTCGGCCAGTCGCGCAAATATCTGCACACCTACGATGAAGCGGTGCCGTGGAATCAGGTGCCGGGCACGTTTACGCCGTGGCAGCCGCTGCGTCTCAAGCTGGAGTATGAAGGCAACGATTATCAGGACGATTTTGCCGGCCGGCTGGAGCAGCGCAGTAAGGTCAACGTTGGCGCAATCTATCGCCTTACCGACTGGGCGGATATCAACGCCAGCTACGAGCGCGGCAATACCTTTATGTTTGGCGTGACCGTACGCACCAACTTTAATTCGTTACACCAGTCGCACCTTGATAGCGCAAAACCGGCTTATCAGCCACAGCCGCAGGGCGATCTGCTGCAGCCGACGGTGGTCGCTAATCAGCTTACCGATCTGAAATACAATGCCGGACTGGATGGTCCGCGCATCCAGACCAAAGGCCGCACGCTATACGTCTCCGGCGAGCAGACCAAATATCGCGACACGCGCGAAGGTGTTGACCGCGCTAACCGCATCATCATGAACAATCTGCCGGCTGGCATTGATACGATTGAAGTCACCGAGTCGCGCTTTAACATGCCGCAGGTCACCACGCGCACCGATGTGGCCAGCCTGAATAACGAACTGCGCGGCTATCCGCTCGGCCACGAGCAGCCGCTGCAGCAGACGCGTGAAGAACCGATCGATCCGGGCACCACCGAACAGGGCTATTTCATCCGTAAGGATCGCCTTAACTACAGCCTGTCGCCGGTGCTGAACCAGTCGGTCGGCGGCCCGGAAAGCTTCTACATGTACCAGCTCGGCGTAATGGGCAATGTCGATTACTGGCTGACCGATCACTGGCTGATTGGCGGCAGCCTGTTTGGCAACATCGCCAATAACTATGACAAGTTCAACTACAACGGCGCGCCAGCCGACTCGACGCTGCCGCGCGTGCGCACCCACATTCGCGACTACGTGGAGAACAACGTTTACGTGAATGATCTGCAGGCCAACTACATGCGCTATCTCGGCAATGGCTTCTACGGCCAGGTGTATGGTGGCTACCTGGAAACCATGTACGGCGGCGTGGGCGGCGAGCTGTTGTATCGCCCGGTGGACAGCAACTGGGCTTTCGGTCTCGATGCGAACTACGTAAAGCAGCGTGACTGGGACAACATGATGCAGTTCACCGACTATAAGGCGCCGACCGGGCACCTTACCGCTTACTGGCGTCCGTGGTTCATGCAGGATGTGCTGGTGAAAGCCAGCGTCGGTGAATATCTGGCGAAGGACAAAGGGGTCACGCTGGATGTGTCGAAGCGCTTTGACAGCGGCGTGATGGTCGGCTTCTACGCCACCAAAACCAACGTGTCAGCCGAAGCGTATGGCGAAGGGGATTTCACCAAAGGTTTCTATATTTCGATTCCGATGGATCTGTTTACCGTCACGCCAACCCGTGGCCGTGCGCAGGTGAACTGGGTGCCGCTGACGCGTGACGGTGGTCAGATGCTGGGCCGTAAGTACCAGCTGTACGATCTGACCGCCGATCGCGATGCGCGTTTTAATTAAATCGTAGCGCGGGGTTAAACCCGCACCGGTTTTAAAAAAACGCGCGATGAATCGCGCCGCTACAGAGTGTGCTCGTATTTGTAGCGGCGCAATTTATTGCGCAAACAATAGGGCACATTTGATTGCGCGCGCTCTGCGCCGGCAATTCATCAATCCGCGTCGTAGCCTAAATTCGGTGCCAGCCAGCGCTCCACGTCGCTGACGCTCATGCCTTTACGCGCCGCGTAATCTTCCACCTGGTCGCGCTGAATCTGCGCTACGGCGAAATATTTACTCTCCGGATGACTAAAATACCAGCCGGACACCGCGGCACCGGGCCACATGGCAAAGGATTCGGTCAGCTTCATGCCGGTGTGATGCTCCACATCCAGCAGCTGCCAGATTTGTGCCTTCTCGGTGTGTTCCGGACAGGCCGGATAGCCCGGTGCCGGACGAATGCCCTGGTAATTTTCGCGAATCAGCTCGTCGTTGCTGAGATTTTCATGGGCGGCATAGCCCCAGGTCACCTTACGCACGCGCTCATGCAGGTATTCGGCAAACGCCTCCGCCAGGCGATCCGCCACCGCTTTCACCATGATTTTGTTGTAATCATCGTGCTGCTGGTCGAACGCCGCCGCCAGCGCATCCTCCTCCAGCCCGCCGGTGACGGCAAACGCGCCGAGATAATCCGCTTTACCACTGGATTTCGGCGCCACGAAGTCCGCCAGACAGTAGTTGGCGAAGTCGGTTTTTTCCGTTTGCTGGCGCAGATGATGGCTGACGCACAGCACCTCGCGCCGGGTCTCGTCACGGTAGATTTCAATGTCGTCGCCGACGCGGTTAGCCGGGAAAATGCCGACCACGCCGCGCGGCCTGAGCGTGCCCTGCGCGCTGAGGTTATCCAGCATCGCATTGGCATCGGCAAACAGCCGTGTGGCTTCTTCACCCACCACCTCATCTTCCAGGATGCGCGGATATTTGCCGGCCAGCGACCAGGTCATAAAAAACGGCGTCCAGTCAATGTAGTTGCGCAGCGTATCGATACTGGCCTCCACTGCGCTGACGCCGGTACGATGCGCCACCGGTGGCGTGTAGCGATGCCAGTCAATGACGTAATGATTATCGCGCGCGGCCTGTAGCGTGACCGGCGGCGTACGCGGCTTTTTACGCGCGTGCTGAATCCGCACGGTCTCGTACTCCTTACGCGTGCGCGCCACGAACGCCTCTTTCAGCGTGGGCGACAGCAGCGAAGAGACCACGCCGACGGTGCGCGAGGCGTTCTGCACATAAACCGTCGGGCCGCTGTAATTCTGCTCAATCTTCACCGCCGTGTGCGCTTTCGAGGTGGTGGCCCCGCCAATCAGCAGCGGCAGCGTAAAGCCCTGGCGCTCCATCTCTTTCGCCACGTTCACCATCTCGTCGAGCGACGGGGTAATCAGGCCGGAAAGTCCGATGATGTCGGCGTTTTCCTCACGCGCGGTTTTCAGGATTTTGTCGCCCGGCACCATCACGCCCAGGTCGATGATTTCGTAGTTGTTACACTGCAGCACCACGCCAACAATGTTTTTGCCGATGTCGTGCACGTCGCCTTTAACCGTCGCCAGCACGATTTTACCGTTGCTGCGGCCGGCTTCTTTGCTCGCCTGGATAAAGGGTTCGAGGTAAGCCACCGCCTGCTTCATCACGCGCGCCGATTTCACCACCTGCGGCAGGAACATTTTGCCCTCGCCAAACAGATCGCCGACCACATTCATGCCGGACATCAGCGGCCCTTCAATGACTTCAATCGGCCGTGCCGCGGCCTGGCGCGCCTCTTCGGTGTCCTGCTCGATAAACTCGGTGATGCCTTTCACCAGCGAATATTCCAGCCGCTTCACCACGTCCCAGCTGCGCCATTCGGCCTGCTGCTTGTCCTGCTCACCCTCGCCTTTGTTGCCGCGATACTTCTCCGCCAGCGCCAGCAGTCGCTCGGTGCCATCGTCGCGCCGGTTGAGGATCACGTCCTCAACCGCATCGCGCAGCTCCGCCGGCAAATCGTCATAAATCGCCAGCTGACCGGCGTTGACGATGCCCATGTCCATGCCGTTGCGGATGGCGTAGTAGAGGAACACCGCGTGAATCGCCTCGCGCACCGGTTCGTTACCGCGGAACGAGAACGACACGTTGGAGACGCCGCCGGAGATCATCGCATGCGGCAGTTCGCGTTTGATGTCTTCACAGGCACCGATGAAATCCATCGCGTAGTTGTTGTGCTCTTCGATGCCGGTGGCCACGGCAAAGATATTGGGGTCGAAAATGATGTCTTCCGGCGGGAAACCGACCTCTTCGGTGAGGATGTGGTAGGCGCGGCGGCAGATCTCAATTTTGCGCGCGCGGGTGTCCGCCTGGCCCACTTCGTCGAACGCCATCACCACCACCGCCGCGCCGTAGCGCCGCACTTTGCGCGCGTGCTCAATAAACGGCTCGACGCCCTCTTTCATCGAGATGGAGTTGACGATGCCTTTGCCCTGAATGCACTGCAGGCCTTTCTCAATCACCTCCCATTTCGAGGAGTCGATCATGATCGGCACACGCGCAATATCCGGCTCACCGGCAATCAGGTTGAGAAAGCGCACCATGGCCGCTTCCGCGTCCAGCATGCCTTCATCCATATTGATATCGATAATCTGCGCGCCGTTTTCCACCTGCTGGCGCGCCACGTCCAGCGCTTCGTTGTACTTCTCTTCTTTAATCAGGCGCTTAAATTTGGCCGAGCCGGTCACGTTAGTGCGCTCACCCACGTTGACGAACAGTGAATCGGCCTGAATATTGAGCGGTTCGAGGCCAGACAAACGGCAGGCGACGGCTATTTCCGGTAGCGGCCGCGGTGGCACGCCCTCGACCGCTGCCGCCATCGCCGCAATGTGTTGCGGCGTGGTGCCACAGCAGCCACCGATAATGTTGAGGAAACCGGCGCGCGCCCACTCGCCAATCTGCGCCGCCATCGTCGCCGCATCAAGGTCATATTCGCCGAAGGCATTCGGCAGACCGGCGTTGGGGTGGGCGCTGACATAGCCTTCGGCAATGCGCGACAGCTCCTGCACATACTGGCGCAGTTCGTCCGGGCCAAGCGCGCAGTTGAGGCCGAACGACAGCGGCTCCGCGTGGCGCAGTGAGTTGTAGAATCCTTCCGTGGTCTGGCCGGAGAGCGTACGGCCTGACGCATCGGTAATGGTGCCGGAGATCATCAACGGCAGCGTCACGCCCATCGCTTCCATCTCACTCTGTACCGCATAGATCGCCGCTTTGGCATTCAGGGTATCGAACACCGTTTCGATCATGATGATGTCAGCACCGCCGCTAATCAGCGCATGGGTCGATTCGCGGTAGGCGTCCACCAGCTGATTGAAGGTGATGTTACGAAACGCGGGATCGTTGACGTCAGGCGAGATCGAGCAGGTGCGGTTGGTCGGGCCGAGCACGCCAGCAACGTAGCGCGGGCGATCGGGCGTTTTTGCCGTCCACGCGTCGGCGCAGGCGCGCGCCAGTTTCGCCGCTTCGAAGTTGATCTCCGCCGACAGCGCGGCCATTTCATAGTCGGCCATGGCAATCGGGGTGGCGTTGAAGGTGTTGGTTTCGAGAATATCCGCACCAGCCGCCAGGTAAGCATCGTGGATTTCGCGAATGACGTCCGGCTTACTCAGCACCAGCAGGTCATTATTGCCTTTCACATCGCACGGCCAGTCAGCGAAGCGGCTGCCGCGAAAATCCTGCTCATCCAGTTTGTAACTCTGGATCATGGTGCCCATGCCACCGTCCAGAATCATGATGCGTTGTGCCAGCTGCTGCTGTAGCGTTGCGGTTTTATTGCTCACTCTTGCCCCATCCACGTCATTACGCTGGCTAAATGCCAGCCAGTCATACTGGCACAACTTTCAAATGAGCAAAAGTCACCCGTTTGCGGCCACCGGCGGCAAAATGACCAGCAGATCCGACCAGTCAGCCAGCGTTTGCATTCATACCATTAAAAACGAAAATGGTTTCCATACCTGCAATGACTGTGGAGATGTTATGGCAACCCCTGCGCCCGCGAAACGCGGCAAAAAACCCCGTACGGCTCCGGCGGCCAGTGCCCCTGCCGGCGGCCAGGTACAATCTCTGACGCGCGGGCTGCGTTTACTGGAGCTGATTGCCGAATCACACGGTAGCGTGGCGCTGACCGAGCTGGCGCAACAGGCCGGGCTGCCCAACTCCACCACTCATCGCCTGCTGACCACCATGCAGCAGCAGGGATTTGTGCATCAGGTGGGCGACCTCGGTTTATGGACCATTGGCGCTCATGCCTTTGTGGTTGGCAGCAGTTTTCTGCAGAGCCGCAATCTGCTGGCGATTGTGCACCCGATTCTGCGCCGGCTGATGGAAGAAGCCGGCGAAACCGTGAATCTGGCGGTGCTGGATCTCAGTGATTATCAGGCGGTGATTATTGACCAGGTACAGTGCACCCAGCTGATGCGCATGTCAGCGCCGATTGGCGGCAAGTTGCCGATGCATGCGTCCGGTGCCGGCAAAGCGTTTCTCGCTCACCTCAGCGATGATCAGGTCACCGCCCTGCTGCATCAGAAGGGATTGCATCACTACACGCCGAAAACCCTGATGTCGCCGCATAGCCTGAAGGAGAATCTGGCGCTGATCCGTAAGATGGGTTTTTCGCACGACGACGAGGAGCACGCGCTCGGCCTGCGCTGTGTGGCGGCACCGATTTATGATGAACACGGCGAACCGTTTGCCGCCATCTCCATCTCCGGCCCGCTGGCGCGTATGACCGACGACCGCATTACCGAGCTCGGGGCGCTGGTGATCCGCGCGGCGAAACAGGTGACGCTGAGCTATGCCGGCCGCTAGGCGGCCACTGACGCGTAGCGCGCGCTGAAACGCTGTCCGGCGCGCCACGCCATCACCTCTTCAATATGCCCGGCACGGATCCGCGCCTGCAGTGCGCGCCACCAGCCGGGATCGAACAACTGCGGATGCAGCGCCTGCAGCAATTTTCCGGTCGCCGGTTCGCTGCACAGCGCGTAGCGGAAAGTTTCCGGAAACACATCATCCGGCCCGACGCTGTACCACGGCTCGGCCTGCAGCTCATCCTCTTCGTAACGCGCCGCCGGAACATCGCGGAACACCAACTCGGTCATCGGGCGGATTTCATCATAGTCGTAAAACACCACGCGGCCATGGCGCGTCATGCCGAAGTTTTTAAACAGCATATCGCCGGGGAAGATATTGGCCGCCGCCAGCTGACAAATCGCATCGCCGTACTCCTCAATGGCGTGCTGGCGCTGTTCCGGCGTCGCCTGCATCAGCCACAGGTTAAGCGGCTGCATGCGACGCTCCAGCCATAAGTGGCGGATGATCAGTACGTCATCGCGCAGCTCAATTTTTTCCGGAATCTCGCGCTCAAATTCCGCCATCAGCGCCGCCGGAATGCGCGCGCGCGGGATGGCGAAATGCTCAAACTCCTGGGTGTCAGCCATGCGCCCGACGCGGTCATGCTCTTTGACCAGCCGGTAACAGGCGCGCACCTGCGCATCCGTCACCTCTTTTTGCGGCGCGAAGCGATCTTTAATCACCTTAAATACCCGATCAAAACCGGGCAGCGTGAATACCAGCATCACCATACCGCGCACGCCGGGTGCGATGGTGAATGCTTCCTGACTATGCGCCAGGTAATCTAAATATTCGCGATAGCATTCGGTTTTACCGTGTTTCTGGCAGCCAATCGCCATGTAACGCTCGGCAAGGGTTTTGCCCGGCAAAATCGGCTGCAGCCAGGCCACCAGCGCGGCTGGCACCGGCGCGTACACCATGAAATAGGCGCGGGCAAAGCCAAACACGATGCTGGCGTCATTGCTGTCGGTGAGACAGGTATCAATCCACAACCGGCCGGCGTCATCGCGCTGAATCGGCAGCAGACACGGCACAATCTCGCCCGCGCTCAGCTGCAGCCGCGCCACAATCCAGGCGGTTTTGTTGCGATAAAACAGCTCGCTGGCGACGTCCAGCGTGGCATGGGCCAGCTGTGCCGCGCTGAACTGCTCGTGCAGATGACGCACAATCCAGCCGATGTCGCGCGTCTGATCCTGCCACGTCAGCCGCAACGGAATGTCATTTAATACCTGACGCAGCGTCTCATGCCAGCTGTGCTGCGGCCGGTACAGGCGCGACAGCGGTCGCTGCGCCGGCGGCGCGGGCGCGTACGGCTGTGACGGCAGGATAAACAGCCGCTCAGGCAGTAAGTGGCTGTGCCCCAGCAAGCGACAATAGACAGAATTAAAAAAGCTTTCGGCGATTTCATGACGCGGATAGCCCGGCAGCAGCGTGGCATAGTGGCTTTTCACCCGCAGCCAGAAGGCGTCATCCCAGTCGGCCATCTCGTTGAGGATGCGCAACTGATTGGCGACCAGCCCGACGTGATGATCATACAAATGGATACGCGCTTTCATCGCCTGCTGCACCGCCTGCCAGTCCGCCTGTTCAAAGCGCTGCTGCGCGCCTGCGGTAATGTCGAGAAAGCGACCGTACTGCGCATCAAAACCCTGCAGAATCGTGTGGGCGATAAGGGATTCTCTCGGTGACATCGGCAATCTCCGGCAAGCGTGAGCCAGTGAAACGGTGCGCCATGCTGCGCACCGGGAGTACGCTGATCAGAACTGTGCGGCTTCGGTGGAACCGGTCAGAGCGGTGACCGACGAGCTGCCGCCCTGAATCACCGTGGTGATGCGGTCAAAATAACCGGTGCCCACTTCCTGCTGATGCGCAGAGAAGGTGTAGCCGCGTTCGCGTGCGGCAAATTCCGGCTGCTGCACCTTTTCCACGTAGTGGCGCATGCCTTCGCCCTGCGCATAAGCGTGCGCGAGGTCGAACATGTTGAACCACATGCTGTGAATGCCGGCCAGAGTGATGAACTGAAAGCGGTAGCCCATCTCGCTCAGTGCCTGCTGGAAGCGGGCAATGGTGCGATCGTCGAGATTCTTCTTCCAGTTAAACGAAGGCGAGCAGTTGTAAGCCAGCAGCTTGCCGGGATACTGCGCGTGAATCGCCTCGGCGAAGCGCTGCGCCAGCGCCAGATCCGGCGTGGAAGTTTCGCACCACAGCACATCGGCATACGGCGCATACGCCAGGCCGCGGGCAATCGCCTGTTCGATACCGGCATGGGTGCGGAAGAAGCCTTCAGCGGTCCGTTCCCCGGAAATAAACGGCGCATCGCGCTCGTCGCAATCGGAGGTAATCAGATCGGCAGCGTCGGCATCGGTGCGCGCAATCAGCACCGTAGGCACATCCATCACATCGGCCGCCAGCCGCGCCGCCACCAGTTTCTGAATCGCTTCCTGCGTCGGCACCAGCACCTTGCCGCCCATGTGTCCGCACTTCTTCACCGCCGCCAGCTGATCTTCAAAGTGCACCGCGCCGGCGCCGGCCTGAATCATCGCTTTCATCAGCTCAAAAGCATTGAGCACCCCGCCAAATCCGGCTTCTGCATCGGCGACAATCGGCAGGTAGTAATCGATAAAGCCGTCATCGTCCGGCGACAGTCCGCTCGCCCACTGGATTTGATCGGCGCGCTGAAAACTTTGGTTAATACGTTCCACCACGTTTGGCACCGAATTGACCGGGTACAGCGACTGGTCCGGATACATCTGCCCGGCCAGATTTGCATCGGCCGCCACCTGCCAGCCGGAGAGATAAATCGCCTCAATGCCGGCTTTCGCCTGCTGCACCGCCTGTCCGCCGGTCAGGGCACCGAGGCTGTTGATATAGCCTTTGCGCGCGTCACCGTTGAGCAGTGCCCACAGCTTTCTCGCGCCGCGATCCGCCAGCGTGCAGGCGGGATTAACGGAGCCGCGCAGGTTAATGACCTCTTCGGCACTGTAAGGACGGGTAATGCCCTGCCAGCGAGATGCCAGCCAGCTGTTTTCCAGTTGAGCGATCTGTTGGGTACGATTTGACATAGCAGTATCTCCAGAATCAGGGCAGCAGGCGGTAGCCCGGCAGGGTGAGGAAAGGAACCAGTTGTTCGTCGGTGGTGATTTGCGCCATCAGCGCAGCCGCATCTTCATAGCGACCGGCGTCAAAGCGCGAGTCACCCAGGCTGTGGCGCAGGGCCGCCAGCTCTTCATCCAGAAACTGTTCGAACAGCGCGGCGGTCACCAGCTGACCATCGCTGAGGATTTGCTTGTGGTGAATCCACTGCCAGATAGAGGTGCGGGCAATCTCCGCGGTAGCGGCATCCTCCATCAGCCCATCAATAGGCACGCAGCCATTGCCGCTGATCCACGCTTCCAGATACTGCAGCGCAACGCGGATGTTGGCGCGCATCCCGGCTTCGGTGCGCTGACCACGGCACGGGCGCAGCAGGCGCTCGGCGGTGATCGGCGTATCCTGTTCACGACTGACGTGCAGCTGATTGGGGCGATCGCCCAGCTGACGGTCAAACTCCGCCATGGCGATATCCGCCAGACCGGGATGGGCGACCCAGGTACCGTCATGGCCGTTGCCCGCTTCCCGTGCTTTGTCCTCCTGCACTTTCTGCATCACCCAGGCGTTGCGTTCAGCGTCTTTGGCCGGGATGAGCGCCGACATGCCGCCCATCGCCAGCGCACCGCGCCGGTGACAGGTTTTAATCAGCAGGCGAGAATAAGCCTCGAGGAACGGCTGGTCCATGCTGATCTGCTGACGATCCGGCAGAATGCGGTCACCGTGCTGGCCCAGCGTTTTGATGTAGCTGAAGATGTAATCCCAGCGACCACAGTTGAGGCCAACCACGTGATCGCGCAGTTCCCACAGGATCTCATCCATCTGGAATACCGCGGGCAGCGTCTCGATCAGTACCGTGGCTTTGATGGTGCCGCGCGGCAGATCGAAACGATCTTCACTGAAACGGAAGATTTCCCGCCACCATGCCACTTCCGCCGCATGCTCGGTTTTCGGCAGATAGAACCACGGACCGTGGCCCTTCTCCAGCAGCGCGGTGACGTTGTGAAACAGATAGAGCGCAAAGTCGAATAACCCGCCGGGAATGGCCCGATCGCGCCACTCAACATGCTTCTCATCCAGATGTAAGCCGCGAACCCGGCACATCAGCAGCGCCGGATCGGATCGTAACTGGTAGATCTTGCCGTTTTCGCTGGTGAAGCTCAGCGTGCCGTTAACCGCATCGCGCAGCGCCAGCTGGCCATCAAGCAGTTTTTGCCAGGTCGGTGCCAGCGAATCCTCAAAATCGGCCATGAACACTTTGACGTTAGCGTTCAGCGCGTTGATCACCATTTTGCGATCTGGCGGACCGGTGATTTCGACGCGGCGATCGCGCAGTAGCTGAGGAATGGGCCTCACCTGCCAGTCGCTTTGCCGAATGGAAGCGGTTTCCGAATCGAAATCTGGCAACGCCCCCTGATCGTAGCGCTGCTGGCGCTGCTGACGCGCTTTCAGCAGACGCTCGCGCTCGGGTGCAAAGCGCACTACCAGCGAGTGCAGGAAATCAATGGCTTCGGGCGTCAGCAGCTGCTTCTCCGCGTGGGTAAAGGGCTGGCTAAAGGTCAGTGTCGGGCTGATAACCGTGTCTGTCATGCGGGCTGCCTCCTGGTTTGATCCTTTTTCTAACGACAGGATCGGGCTGTAGGGTGTTTTTTAACCGGCAAGATCAGAGCATAATCATTTTTATTTTAATTTCAAAAACTATTTCCATTTTAGTGTTTATTTTATTTTATTTACCTGATTTAACTGTAATTTAATCTCACGAAATAAAGGCAATACGTTCCATCATAGAAAAAAGGCAAAAAAAAGCCGCGACAACACGCGGCTGTCACGGCAGGTTTAAACGCGCTTTTAGCAGGCGTTTTACTCGAGCGTTGGATTCATGTGACGCAGATCGAATGGCGTAATCTGGTAGACGTAGTAGTTGAGCCAGTTGGAGAACAGCAGGTTGCCGTGGCTACGCCAGGTGGCGCGCGGCGGCAATTCCGGGTTGTCCTGCGGGAAGTAATTGAACGGTACCTCAGGGTGCAGGCCGGCCTCGTAGTCCCGATGGTACTCACCCGACAGCGTGAGAGCGTCATATTCCGGATGGCCAGTGACAAACGCCAGGCGTTTGTCTTTACTCGCCATCAGATAGGCACCGGTGCTTTCCGATTCGGCAAACAGCTCGAGATCGGTGTAGTCGCGGATCAGCTGGCTGGGGAAATCTGCATAACGTGAATGCGGCGCCAGGAAGTTGTCATCAAAACCGCGCGTCAGCAGCGCGTGCGGATGAAGGATCTGATGCTCATAGACGCCAGAAAGCTTGTTCTGTCGCGTCTGTTTAGGAATGCCATACAGGATGTTAAGCGCCGCCTGCACCGCCCAGCAAACGAACAGGGTAGAAGTGACGTGCTCTTTCGCCCAGTGCAGCACGCGCTGAATCTGTGGCCAGTAGGCAACATCATTGAAATCAACCAGCCCCAGCGGCGCGCCGGTGACAATCAGGCCGTCAAAGTTATCGTTAGCGATATCGTCGAAGTTGCAGTAGAAGTTGTTCAGATGCTCGCTTGGCGTGTTGCGCGACTCGCGGCTGTCGATGCGTAACAGCTGGACATCGATCTGCAGTGGCGAGTTAGAGAGCAGGCGCAGAAACTGATTTTCCGTTTCTATTTTTTTTGGCATCAGGTTAAGGATCAAGACTTTAAGCGGACGAATCTCCTGAACACTGGCGCGCGATGAAGTCATGACAAAGACATTCTCATTACGCAAAAAATTCACTGCCGGTAATTCGTCGGGGATCCTGATTGGCATAACCTGCTGACCTCTTGCTGATAACCATATAAACGTTTAGACATCCAGATGCCCGAGATTAGCCTGGCTGCCGCTGGATGTCGAGTCTTCATGCGGTTTATGAAAATGTTTCAGCATTGAGCGGCAATAGCCGCGAGCGACGCGCGGTGAGCAGCAGCAATAAGGTCGGGAAAAGAGCGCGTTAGAATTTTTTCAGGATTAAATAAGTCGTTATGGAGGGGTTTTTAGCGGGAAATTTGCCGGAGTACGGACGTAAAAAAGCCCCGGACTCTCGTCCGGGGCTTCTTTACTGGTTTGATGCCTGGCAGTT
>NZ_SDFT01000082.1:0-6685 GCF_004916815.1 Pantoea sp. R102 | reverse complement strand
GCGAAGCGGGGCGCAGCATGTGGCACGACTGCGTCACGCTGGGCATTGAGGCACGCAAAGCGATCCTCGAGCGCTGCAGCCTGATTCAGCCCTTCCTGCCGGAGCAGGTGCACGGCAAGCCATGGCAGGCGGCAGAAACCGCCACCATCGCCGCCGATCCGGCGTATTTCAGCTTCGAACCGGGCGCGAAGTGGCACGGTTTTGCCGGTTACGATGCCGGACAGTATCTGGTGGACCCGTGCAAGCTGCTGCTCACCACGCCAGGCATCGATGCCACCAGCGGCGAATACACCCGCTTTGGCATTCCGGCCACCATTCTCGCCAACTATCTGCGCGAGAACGGTATCGTACCGGAGAAGTGCGATCTCAACTCAATCCTGTTCCTGCTGACCCCAGCGGAAACGCCGGAAAAAATGGCGCATCTGGTGGCGATGCTGGAGCAGTTTGAACAGCACGTGCGGGAAGATGCGCTGCTGGCTGAAGTGCTGCCGAGCGTGTATCGCAGGCACGTCGAGCGCTATCAGGGCTACACGCTGCGTCGCCTGTGCCAGGAGATGCACGATTTGTACGTCAGCTACGACGTTAAGGATCTGCAGCGCGACATGTTCCGCCAGGCGTGTTTCCCGAAAGTCGAGGTCAATCCGCAGGATGCGCATCAGGCGTATATTCGCGGTGACGTTGAGCTGGTGCCGATCGCCAGTGCCGAAGGGCGCATTGCCGCCGAGGGGGCGCTGCCGTATCCGCCGGGTGTGCTGTGCGTGGTGCCAGGCGAAACCTGGGGCGGGGCAGTGCAGCGCTATTTCCTCGCGCTGGAAGCGGGTATCAATCTGCTGCCGGGCTTTTCACCGGAGTTGCAGGGGGTTTACACCGAGGAGGATGACAGCGGGCACAAGCGGTTAGTGGCGAATATGATGTTGTAGGAGGGGGCTGTTCCCCCACCGCACGCCACCTTCTCCCGCAGGCGGGAGAAGGTGGCGATGAGCGCTAATCAATAACGGTGGTAGCTGCGCTGTGCCTGGCTCACTTTGTACAGATAGCGGCGCGACTCGGCCGACGGATGGTTGGTGGTCAGCGTCTGATACACCTGGCTCGGTGACATGCCGTTGATGGTGGCGAAGGCGCGGTCTTTATCGCTGGAGAACACGCGCAGCACGCTGCCCGCCCCGCCGTTATAAGCGGTGATCACTGCGTAACGGCGCGATAGCGGATCCTGAATCCCGCCGAGATAGCTCTTCTGCAGCAGCGACAGATAAGCGGTACCGGCATCAATGTTATTGGCCGGATCGAGCAGATAGCTGCGGCTCGGTTTACCCCATTTGCCCTTCATGCGGAACACATCGACCCCGGCAGTATGCTGCACCACCTGCATCAGACCCAGCGCATCGGCGTTGCTTACCGCATAAGGGTTGAAGCTCGATTCGGTCTGCATGATCGCCAGAATCAGCGAGGCATCAACGCCATACTGTTCGGCGGCTTTGCGCACCAGCGGCAGATATTTATGCGCACGTTTGTCGAGGTGGTTGGGCACCATCGGAATGGTCACCGACCAGATAACGTGCAGCCCGGAGGTGCGTCTCTGCAGTTTGTTCTGAATCAGGTAATCGGCAAAGTTACCGGCGCGTCCCTGCCAGCGGATCGGCTGACCGGTATTATCCAGCACCTGGCCGTAGAGCAGCGGCTCTTTACTGATCTGAATATCGTTGGCGTCGGAGTAGAGATCGACGTTGCCCGGATCGTCACCAATCAACAGCGTGGTGATGATGGCCTGACGCAGGCTGGCCATCGGATCGGTGCCGGAAATGGTCTCAATGGTGATGCTACCGCTGTCGAAGTTGATGTGACTGCGGGTGTAATAGTTATCGCTGTATTTGACGTAGTCCTTGGGTCCGGCGATCAGAACCTCATTGATTCCCCAGATATTCTCGATGTTGGCGGCAAATTGCCCCATCAGAATGTCAAAACCGTTGGTGTCCTTAACCCACTCTTCATGGTACTGCGATTTTTTTTGTCCGGAGCAGGAGACTAACAGGGGTGCGATGACCAGCAGTGCTATCAGTTTTTTATTCATTGTGAATGCGTGCCTGACTCGAAAAAGAGGGCCTCAAAGGGAGGCCCTGAACGTTTATTTTTCTGGCGGGGTGTAACCTTCAATGTGCACATCTTTGCCTTCGAACAGGAAATTCACCATCTCCTTCTCCAGCACTTTGCGATCTTCCGGGTTCATCATGTTGAGCTTCTTCTCGTTGATCAACATGGTCTGCTTGGACATCCACTGCTGCCAGGCTTCTTTGGAAATCTCATTGTAGATGCGCTTACCCAGTTCGCCAGGATAGAGCTGAAAGTCCTGGCCTTCAGCGTCGCGTTGCAGATAAGTACAAAAAATGGTGCGGCTCATTACTCTTCCTCTTCGGTCAAACTGGTTCGCAGTTGAAGCTGCCGGGGATGGCGCAGCTCATGCAGCAGGCGCTCTACCGGCGCGGCCAGCCCCACTGACGGTGGTTGCGCTAAGTTATACCAGAGACCGCCGGCTTCATCCATCAGCGACCCGGAGGAAGGCCACGCCAGCCACATAGGCACAATATCTAAGTGGAAATGGCTGAAGGTATGGCGGAACGCGGTAAGCTGCTGCGGTTTCGCGTGGATGCCGCGCGCCGCCAGCCAGTCAGTCAGCGCTTGCTCACTGGTGAACTGCGGGAAGCAGAACAGGCCGCCCCACAAACCCACCGGCGGACGCTGTTCCAGAAACACCTCGTCGCCGTGCTGCAGCATCAGGAACCAGCCGCTGCGCTCTGGCAGCGTGACTTTCGGCTTCCTGCCGGGATAATCGGCCCAGTTGCCCTGTGCATAGGCCGCGCAGCCGCTATTCAGCGGGCAGATGTCGCATTTTGGGCGGGAGCGAGTACACACTAACGCGCCGAGATCCATCATCGCCTGATTGAACTGGCTGACGCCTTCCGCTGGCGTGACGTCTTCACTGATCTGCCACAGGCGCTTCTCCACCTCTTTTTTGCCCGGCCAGCCGCTCACCGCATAGCAGCGCGCCAGCACGCGTTTTACGTTGCCGTCGAGGATCGGGAAATGCAGGCCGAGCGACAGCGACAGGATCGCGCCCGCCGTGGAGCGGCCGACGCCCGGCAGTGCCGCGACATCATCGAAATGAGGCGGGAATACGCCGCCGTGCAGCTCAACCACCTGTTTAGCCGCCTTGTGCAGGTTACGCGCCCGTGCGTAATAGCCGAGGCCGGTCCACAGATGCAGCACTTCATCAAGCGGCGCGGCGGCCAGGTCAGCAACCGTGGGGAAGCGCGCCATAAAGCGTTCGAAATAGGGAATAACGGTGGCAACCTGCGTCTGCTGCAGCATCACTTCGGAGAGCCACACCTTATAGGGCGTTTTCTCCAGCTGCCACGGCAGAGTTTTACGGCCAAAGCGTTGGTACCACTCCAGCACCTGTTGCGCGAACTGCGGCGCCTGCATCATAAGAAGGAAATTTTCCATGTTTACTCTACAATCAGGCAGGAATTCCAGCACAGAGACATCAGGGTGTAAACCGGAAGATTGCAAAGGCTTGCTTCTGTTACTTAACTTTGCATAATGCCCGTTTCCCTGAACAGGCTAACCAGCAGGTTTCAACATGATTAATGACGTCATCACCCCGGAATTTGATGAGAACGGGCGGCCTTTGCGCCGTATCCGCAGTTTTGTGCGCCGCCAGGGGCGCTTAACGAAAGGACAGCAGCTCGCGCTCGACAATTACTGGCCGGAGATGGGCGTCGAGTATCAGCCGCAGCCGCTGGACATGGTCGCGCTGTTTGGCCGCGAAGCGCCGCTGGTGCTGGAGATTGGGTTTGGCATGGGTGCCTCGCTGGTGACCATGGCGCAGAACAATCCGCATCAGAACTTCCTCGGCATTGAAGTGCATGCGCCGGGCGTCGGTGCCTGTCTGGCCTCGGCCAAAGAGGCTGGCGTGCAGAATCTGCGCGTGATGTGTCACGACGCGGTGGAAGTGCTGGAAAACATGGTGCCGGACAATTCGCTGCGCATGGTGCAGCTGTTTTTCCCGGATCCATGGCATAAGGCGCGCCACAACAAGCGCCGCATCGTCCAGGTACCGTTTGCCGAGCTGGTGCTGCGCAAGCTGAAGCTGGGCGGCGTGTTCCACATGGCGACCGACTGGGAAGAGTACGCCACGCACATGCTGGAAGTGATGAGCAGCATCGATGGCTATAGCAATCAGTCGGAGAGCCAGAATTACGTGCCGCGTCCGGAAACGCGTCCGTTAACCAAATTTGAGCAGCGCGGGCAGCGACTGGGCCATGGCGTATGGGATCTGATGTTTGAGAGGGTGAAATAATGGCTGTAAAACGTAGCCGCCGTTTACGTAAAAAGTTGCATGTTGATGAGTTTCAGGAGCTGGGCTTCTCTGTTGCCTGGCGTTTTGCCGAAGGCACCAGCGAGGAAGAGGTGGATGCCACGCTCGATCAGTTCATCAATGAGGTGATCGATCCGAATGGTCTGGCCTATGACGGCAGCGGCTATCTGGTGTGGGAAGGGCTGGTGTGTCTGCAGCAGACCGGCAAATGCACTGACGCGCACCGCGAGCTGGTGCGTAACTGGCTGGAAAAGAAAAATCTCGCCGATATTCAGGTCACTGAACTCTTCGACGTTTGGTGGGACTAAGTTTTATTGCAGTATGCTGGTGCGCATAAATGCGCACCCTACAGGGGATTGCCCCTGCGGGAGATGGTCCTTTGTAGGGTCGCCATTTATGGTGACCTGGTAACAACCGCTAACTGTCTTGCTCTTTCCCGCACAGAATACTCAGGAGATTTCATGGTTCGTAAGGCTCTTCTCGCCGCGCTGCTGCTGGCGGCGGCTCAGGCGCATGCTGACTATCAGTGCAGCGTCAATCCAAAGGATGATGTGATCATCAAACCCCAGAGCGTGCAGGTGGTGGGCAGCAACGGCAATCTTGAAATCACGCCGCAGGGCGATGTGCAGTTCAACGGCAAGTCGGTGAGCGTCGATAACGCCACGCGCCAGCAGGCGATTGACTACCAGAACGCGCTGCGTCGCGATCTGCCGTGGGTCGACAGCGGCGCAACCACCCGTCTGGAGCGGGGCCGCGTGGCGCTGGATAAAGTGATTGTCGAAAAACTCGGGGCGGACAGCAATGTGCGCAATCGCCTGACCACGCTGAACGGCCAGCTCAAGCAGCAGATGAACCGCATCATCGAGCACCGTCCGGATGGCCTGACCTTCCACCATCAGGCCATTGAGCAGGTGCGCGCCGACGGCGAGAAGCTGGTGCAGAGCACGCTGGGCGGGGTGTTGCAGGATAGCCTGAACGAGATGGGTACCAAACAGGCCGCCAGCGGCAGCAATCCGCTACAGGCGCTGATGGGCAACCTCGGCGGGCTGCAGCAGTCGATTCAGACTGAATGGAACAATCAGGAGCAGGATTTCCAGAACTTCGGTCATGAAGTGTGTAACCGGGTGACCGCACTGGAAAGCCAGCGCAAGACGCTGATGCAGAACGTAAAGGGCTAAGCCAGCCGCGTTGCCGCTGAATGCACGGAACATAACGGCGTCATTGTTCTTCTGAACAGTGGCGCCTTTTTTTATCCCCGCAGCTTTTAAGCCGTGATTTAACAGATTGTCTTAGATTCGGGACGAATCTGATAACGGCAAAATTTCCGCATTAATAACTATATCAACGGGCATTCAGCCTATTGAAATTATTAATTTTTAAGGAAATTTTATGTTATTTTCTGACACCTCTGCTTCCAGTTCACACCCGGTTTTATCACCCCCTGTGGTTATTGTTGCCGAACGCGGCTGGTACAACGATCCGCAAAAACGCTGGCAGGGAACGGTGCAAACGCCGGATGCCGTTGAAGTCATCGTGACGGTTAACGGTGGCAATCCGCTACGCGTGCCGGTGATCAATGGCCACTTCGAGTGGATGCCGCCGCAGCCGATGGCCGATGGTGAATACCAGCTAACCTTCACCGCCGTGGATGCCGCCGGCAATCACAGCGCACCCACGCGCGTGGATTACAATATTGATACCCATCCGCCCGCCAGACCGATCATTGAAGCGATTGAAGACCACGTTGCCGGCGGCGTGGAGGACGGTAACAGCATCCGCCGTAACGGCTATACCAACGATGATCAGCCGGTGGTACGCGGGCAGGCCGAAGCCAACGCGCTGGTTTATCTCTATAATGGCAGCCAACTTCTCGCCTCTGTGCGTGCCGATGCGCAGGGCAACTGGCAGGCGCAGCTCGATCTGCCGCAGGACGGAACCTATAACCTGACGGCGCAGGCCGAGGACCGCGCCGACAACCGCAGTCAGCCGTCGCCGAAGTGGACCTTTCATCTCGATACGCTTACCCCGGAAACGCCGACGTTCAGCTATTACGACGACAATCGCGGGCTGTATCAGGGCCAGTTTGGCCGCGGCAAACCCACCGATGATGTCCGGCCGGAACTGCACGGCGAAGCCGAGCCCGGCAGCGTGGTGCGCATTCAGTATGCCGCACCAGGCGGAAAGTGGGTTGTCGGCGGTACGGCCACCGTCGACAGCAGCGGCCACTGGCACTGGACACCGCCGCAGGATCTGCTGCCGGACGGCGACTGGCGTTTTCGCAGCCGCAGCAGCGATAAGGCCGGCAACGTCAGT
>NZ_SDFT01000081.1:0-39579 GCF_004916815.1 Pantoea sp. R102 | reverse complement strand
GCGGGTTAGCGGGTTAGCAGGTTAGCAGGTTAGCGGGTTGGGGTGTTGGCGCACCTCAGCTCCGCGCCGGATATCTACTCTGTTTAACCAATCACATCGTCCAGCATCTCAGCCACAAACTTCTGCCTCGTCATTAGCAGTTGCCTGATCGCATCGATCTGCCTTTCCAGCCGCGGCACCGTGCAGTTGTTAGAATGATAAGATCGCGGGCGGCAGGCAACAGCGCGGCAGCAGGCGCGACCGGTGCGGTCAGCGGAGAGCTGATGGGTCAGTTGATCGTGCATTCGATGTATCCGGGTAAACAGGTCAGTGACCTGCAGGAGTCGGATAAACAGATCATCAGTGCACTGAGTACCCTGGCTGCAGGTCTGGCAGGCGGCGTGACCGGCGGCAGCAGCGCCAGTGCGCTGGCCGGCGCTCAGGCAGGGAAGAATGCGGTGGAGAATAATGCGCTGACTATCCCTGCGCCTCCAGTTCCTGTTCCGGGTGTGCCTGTTGGTCCCGGCGACCAGGTTAAACAGGATGCAGATAAGAAAATAGCTTCAGGTCTTGAAGGTACAATTAAAGATCTGGGTGATGCGCTGGACAAGGCAACGCAGTGCTCCTTCGGACGAGCTTGTTCTTCGGAAAATGGCGAAGAACAGAACCAACCAAATATTGGCAAAGATTTTTCGGATGCTGATAAAGCCGAATTGGGTGGAAAGGGGTCCGGAACGCCTGGCGGTTGGGAGCCACAGGATGAGGAAAATGCGCGAGATAAGGAAAACGGTTCAAATAAT
Organism: Pantoea sp. R102; assembly: GCF_004916815.1. Taxonomy (NCBI): domain Bacteria; kingdom Pseudomonadati; phylum Pseudomonadota; class Gammaproteobacteria; order Enterobacterales; family Erwiniaceae; genus Pantoea; species Pantoea sp. R102. The sequence goes on along the minus strand of NZ_SDFT01000081.1, from coordinate 38,800 downwards.
AATTTTGACCGTTTCAAGAAAGATGATCTTATTTCGTCTGCGAACGAGCCAATTAACGAACAAGGTTTATCCGCTGCGGCCAGAGCATGGGAAAAATACGCAGGTAGACCTGGTGGTGTTTTTGAACCTTTAAAAGGCAATCCAACACAGAAAAGTAAAGCAGCGAATCAGTTTGTAAATGAAGTGCTGAATAATAAAAGTACTATAAAAACAGAACTTTCCAGAGGTGGCGTGGAATATAGGTTGCCTGATGGCAGAGGTGTGCGTTATAACTCAGATGGCTCATTTTCTGGTTTCTTAGATCCTAAAAAGCCGAGATAAATATATGAACAATGATTTTGAATTAACTTTATTCAGTGATTCTAAATATGAAGAAATTACAGCGGAGATCTCTTACAAAGATCAGATTCTTTGCCAACTAAACAAAGATAAAGGCCCTGACAATATAGAAATAGAGTTTTTCTCAGATGCCAGGATACTTGCTGAACAGAATGCAATGAAATTTAGTCTAAGCAGTTTTTTGCAAATCCTGGCGGAAGCAACGGAAGAACTGAAAATATCTTAATCAGATAAAATCCCGGCCACCGAGCCGGGATTTTTACATTATTAGTCAACCGCCGGGCGGATGATCATCTGTTCCGGCGTGGTTATCACCTCGACCTTCTGCCCGATATCAAATCCCAGCTCGGCCATCCAGTGGCCGCGCAGGGTGATCGATGGTGAAGGCCAGTGCTTCAGGTGATCGCGGATAAATCCCACGGTATAACGTCTTGATTTAGTTGTGGGCGTGTCGGCCTCTGGCTAGTGATGCGTGCCAGCCATAATCAACTCCTCGTTAATTGCTTGCGGTCAGCGGGCTGGGGTATTAGAGCACCTCAGTTCCGCGCCTGTTAGCTGCTCCGTTTACCCATCACGTTATCCAGCATCTCGGAAATAAACTTCTGCTTCGTCATTGGCATCTGTCGGATCTCATCGATCTGCCTTTCCAGCCGAGGCACCCGTTCAGTGGTTCGTGTGATAAGATCGCGGGCAGCAGGAAACAGCGCGGCAGCAGGCGCGACCGGTGCGGTCAGCGGAGAGCTGATGGGTCAGTTGATCATGCATTCGATATATCCGGGTAAACAGGTCAGTGACCTGCAGGAGTCGGATAAGCAGATCATCAGTGCACTGAGTACCCTGGCTGCAGGTCTGGCAGGCGGCGTGACCGGCGGCAGTAGCGCCAGTGCGCTGGCCGGCGCTCAGGCAGGGAAGAATGCGGTTGAGAATAATTTCCTCGGTTCAACATCTTCAGACAAACTCAACAAAGCCATTGAGAAAATTAATAACGGCGATAAAACATTAGCTACTGCTAATGAGCTTATTAAGCTGGAAAATGCTGACAAACGCAGTGATGCGCTGGTTTCTAAATTTACCAAAGACCCTTCTCAGATGAGTGGTACTGAACGTGCTGAACTGGCTGGTTATCTGCGGGTTTATGCATCTGAGATGGAGAAGGAATACGGCCCCGCTGTCTCACAGGAACTGGTTAAAGGTCTGCTGTCCGGGCAGGATTACGTTAAACGTACACCTGATTCTGAAGCCATGTCTAAAGCTCAGAGTATTATGAATACCTGGGGCTATCACAAGTCGAATGCCAGCATAGGCGATGCGCCGTTTATGTTTGGAAGCAGTGTGCTGGGGCTTACGGTGAAAGGTATGGCTGCTAATACAGCAATCGGTGTGGGAGTTAATGCTGGCGTTCAGCTTGCCGGAAAAGATCCGTTCAGTTATGTGGATGTGATTATGGCAGGGGTAACAGCGGCAGCAACGACGGGTAAAGGTATTATAGCTTCAACACCTATCAATATGGGCGGCACAGCAATTGGCAGTAGCATTAAGGGGGAAGAACCAACAAACGCTGTTGCAGGTGCTGGAGCGGGTACTGTTATTGGTGGTCTCGGAGGTGAAGTAATAAAAGGAGCCGCCTCAAAACTAGGAAAAGATGCTATATCTGATTTAACAGGTACAGTTATCGGGGGTTACATCAGTGAGAAAACAGGAAATGCTGTAAAAGATCTTCTCGATAAAAAGGATGATGCGAATGCTAAAAAATAACCTTATTACATTATCTAAGTTGATATTATGCTGCTTGGCTTTGTTTTTAGTTGCTGATACGGCAGTAGTACTTCTTGCATCATTAATTGTATATTTCAAAAAAGATTTTTTTTCATTCAGTTGGCAGGACGTTTTTTCATCCTTTTGTGAATCAGGATATGTTGGAGGCCTTATTTTAGGTGTTGGAATATGGATAAAGGTCACGCTAGAAGAACGTAAGGACCGAAAAAAGCCAGCCAAATAATTCTATAACAAAAATCCTGGCCCTAAAAAAGGCCGGGATTTTTTGCCTGCCAGTCAGAACCGCAGTTCAGTCTCAATCACCAGCCGCTCGCGCTCGACGGTGACGAGAACGGACTGTTCGGTGTTAAAGGCCAGATCTTCGACCCAGCAGCCCTTCAGCATGAGTTGCGACAGCGGGTTGCCCTTCATGCCATTGGGAGTGTAGCCGAGGGTGTAATGCCGTTGGGGTTCGTTTACTGCAGTTGCGCGGGGTTCTGCTTTAGAATCGCATTCAGCCTGCCGTAACGCTTTGGAAATGCTCACTTGTGGCTTAGTATCGTTCTCAGCCATGATTAACTACCTCTTATAGTTGGTTGTGGTTAGCAGGCTGGGGTGTTGGCGCACCTCAGTTCCGCGCCTGTTAGCTACTCCGTTTATCCATCACGTTATCCATCATCTCAGAAATAATCTTCTGCTTCGACATTGGTGTCAGTCGGATCACATCGCTCTGCCTTTCCGGCCGAGGCACCAGTGCAATGGTTCGTGTGATAAGATCGCGGGCGGCAGGAAACAGCGCGGCAGAAAAACCCTTTGTTCGAGGTAAATTCTGTTCCTGGTTCGGGTGCTATTGAAAGCTTTCCAGCAGCCCTGTCGGCGCTGGATTACCAGGCTGCAACAATCGAAATTATTTCGTCTTCAGTTAACGCCGCCGCTTCGTCACTCAAAGCACCGTTCCTCACGCTGCGATTACCAGTCCGCAATCCCTGACGTGCCGATCTACCCCGCAAATTTCCGCTCTCTGCCTGGTAAAGGCGCGCCTGCCTGACTACACCTTAAGCATCCTTGTTATCACTGTCCTTTCCGCTGCTTAAGCGGTTTTCAGCCTGCGCGCCGGCATCCTGACGCGCCGGCACCTTTAGCGGCCAGACATGAGCTCTGGCCTGATTCGGAGTGAATGATGAAGAGTCGCAACCTGGCGCGATCGGCGGTCGCGTTTGCCACATTGAGTTGCCTGTATGTGCCGTTTAGCGCCCTGGCGTGGGATAACCTGACGGTTTTCGGCGATAGCCTGAGCGATGGCGGTAATGTCGGGCGCTTTACTTATGATGGCGCGCAACATCCATTGTATGACGAGATCCTCGCCGCACAGCTCGGGCAAACGCTGCAGCCGTCGTCGCGCGGTGGCAGCAACTATGCACAGGGCGGCGGCGTTACCGTGCCGGCGCTGGATGCCAGCCTCAATACGCAAGACCAGCTGGCTGCTTATCTGCAATCCACCGGCGGCCGCGCAGATAGCAACGGACTGTACATTCACTGGGTGGGCGCTAACGATATCGCGGCGGCGGTGACCAATCCGCTTACCGCGCGCGAGACCATCAGCAACAGCGCCAGCGCGGCGGTGTCGCAAATCAAAACCCTGCTGGATGCCGGTGCGGGGGCGGTAATCGTGCCAAACGTGCCGCAGCTTGGCTCCACGCCTTTCATGGTGCAGGCGGTGCTGAGTGTGCTGGGCCCGGCGGCGCAGTCGGCGATGGTCGCGGCGTTTGCCTCGCTGGACAGCCATGCCACGCCCGACGTGGCTGCGCGCCAGCAGGCGGTGCGCGATGCATTCGATCAGGCTGCCGCACAGGTGTCAACCATCCCGGCGCTGCGTGCCGCGCTGGCGCAGCAGCTGTTTTCGGCCTGGCAGATGCTCAGCGAGCAGGTGACGGCCCTCTCCGATGGCTATAACCAGCAGGAAGAGGCCGGGCTGGTGGCGCTGAATGGCAACATTGTGCGTGCCGACATCGCCGGCCTGTTCAACGAGGTAATTGCCGATCCGCAACGCTATGGCCTGAGCAACACGCTGGGGATGGCCTGTCCGGTTGGCACCTCTGCCGCCGAATGCACCTCGTCAACGCCCGGTTTCAGCAACGCGCAGGCCTATCTGTTTGCCGACCGGCTGCATCCCAGCCCGGCGGTACATGCCATGATCGCCGACTATATTCAATCGATCCTTGACGCACCCGCGCAGGTGGCGGCACTGGCACGGGCGCCGCTGATGCTGTCGCGTGATATGCAGAACACCCTCGACGGCCATTTACAGCAGCAGCGTCAGCAGCCGGCCAGCGCCGGTCAGGTTAGCGTGTTCGGCGGCTATGCCGGTCAGCATATTGATTATCGCGGCGATAGCCTGCTCAACGGTGACGCCAATACCGGCAGCCTGACGCTGGGATTGGGCTATCAGTTCACGGATAACTGGCAGGCGGGTCTGCTGTTGTCCAGCACCGCGCAGCACCAGCATCCGTCGGCGCACTATGACTACAAGCTGCGCGGCAATTTGCTGGCGCTGTATAGCCAGCTGACGCTGCTGGAGCAGGGCTGGATCAACGCGGATGTGCACTATGCCGATCTCGATTTTGACAGCATCGAACGTCGCATCGATATCGGCCCGGCAACGCGCACCGAACAGGGCAGCAGCAGCGGCAAAATGCTCGGGCTGCGGGTGCAAACCGGCTGGGATGTGCCGATAGGCGAACACCTTTCTACCGGTCCGGTTGCCAGCTACGCACTGGATTATGTGCGGGCAGGGGGCTACAGCGAAAACGGCGACAGCAGCACCGCCATGCGCTTTTCCGATCAAACCCTGCATTCGCAAATCGGTGCGCTTGGCTGGCGTATCGACAGCAAACAGTGGCCGGTGAATCCGTGGGCGCAGCTCAGTTATAACCACCAGTTTGGCGATACGCAGAACGCGGTGCGCGCCGGGCTGAAGTCAACGCAGACCGGCTTTGTACGCAGCGTCAGCGCCGGTGATAAAAACTGGCTGGATATGTCGCTGGGGGCCAGCGTGCCGCTGGGTGAAACGGTCAACGCCTTTGCCGGGGTTTCAGCGATCGGCGGCAACAGCGCCTATCATCAGCTGAGCTGGAATATTGGCCTGAACGCGACATTTTGACGGCGACGCGCCAGTCGGAAAGTTTCACTGGCGCGTTATCTCGCGTAAAAAATTAAACTGATGATCGCGGGAAATATTTCGATAATTCAAACCATTCTTCTTCGTAAGTCAAATTAATCAGAACGTTCGTACCGGCGATTACCACAATTATTCTGCGATAAATCTGTAAAACGTATTTTTGTCGCTTCGCTTTCCTACCGGAATCATATCGTTATTCTGTTCCGGCAAATCACCCCGCTGAAAAGCTCCCGTATAAACTGGCACAGGTCAATATATTAATTTTCAATCACTTATACTGCTGATGCTCTGTCGTATTACGTTAATAATTTATGGGGAACACCATGGCGAATACATCTGGCACCACCAGCACTACCACACCATCTGCCACCGGGACGGTGATTCAATTACATACCATTGACGATTTACGTAAACAGGAACCTGTTTCGATTGGCGAAATTGCGTCGGTGCTGGAATACAGCCGTGGCAGTCGGATGGGCGGCGGCGTGTTTGTCTACGATGCCACCGACAACAGCACGCCCGATGACGGCGGGCTGAATTTCGTGACGTCCGGTAAAAAGCGCTGGAAAAGAGTGGTCCTAGATTATAGCGCGGTCACGGTGGTGGATTTTGGCGCGATAGCTGATGGCACCACCGATTGTATTGATGCGGTGATCCGCATGTTTAAATGGTCGCAGCGTGTTTTACCCTCCGCGGGCATTCGCTTTACCGCCGGTGAGTTCAGCCTGTCCGGCTTTGATTTAGCGGAAGTGCTGGGCAGCGACAGAGAGATTAACCGCTTTAAAATTTCCGGCGCGCCAGTCAACTTCGGTTATTTCCCCACCACCACGCTGAAATTTAACTGGGGACCGAAACCGCGCAAAACCCATTTCTTTAGCGTGCGCGCACGCTATGTGGAAATCTCCGGCTTTGTGGTGAAAGGCATGAGTTCTGATAGCGGCGAAGACGGCGGCACGGCGTTTAATAATGTCGGCTTCTTTACCAACAGTATTATCGGTGGCCAGTTTCTGCGCGTCAGCAGTATGGAGTTTCGCTACCTCGGCGGGCGGGCGCTGGAACTAATTGATACGCTGGACTGTAAAATCGACCAGTTTTATTCACGTGGCTGTCAGGGCAGTATTGTCTATGCGCGCTGGTCCGATCGGGAAAAAGGCGCCTGGGATCATTCGACCGCGATTGAACTCTCCAACTTTAATTTGCAGCGCAGCACCAGACAGCCGGTATTCGATCTGCCGCGCTGTACGCAATCGTTTATTCGTAATGGCTGGATCGAGCACTCCGAATTCGCCGGCGATCTCACCAATGGTCAGTGGACCATTGAAGGGCTGGTGATTGAATCGACGCAAAATCCCATGAAAATGGGCTATTGCCGCGCGATGATTATCCAGAAAAGCGTGCACCGCGACAGCGCGGGCTTTGACTTCAGCAAAGAGGGCATTGAGCCCTGGACGCTGCTGGCGGAGGGCGATCGTGGCGTGATGGAGATTTCCGATCTCGGCGCGATCATTCAGGGATCGCTGAGTTATGACTTCACCACCTCGCAGCATCACATGGATAACCGTGGCAAAGACGCGAAATGGTTTTACGTCGGTGAATTTAATTTTTCCGACGCCACCTCACAAATTCACGTGCGCATTGTCGGCAGCGCGCAGTATGTTTCCCAGTCGGAAACGCAAACCGATTACAGCTACCGGACACCGGAAGGCGTGGCGCATATTTATCTGCAGGCGCGCAACGACGATAACACCATTGGCAGCTGGCACAGCGAAGGCTCCTCACCCGTAATTAAGGTGCATATTGAGGGCAAAGGCGCACACACCAAACTGTACGTTAAAATTCCGGCCTATACCGGCTTCTCAATTGCGCTGGTGGAAACCAACGGGCGCGATCGCTATCAGTCCGGTCAGTGTTTTATTTTCCGCAAAAGTTTTACCGCCTGCAGTGCGGAAGAAGCCACGGCACTGGATAACCAGCCGGTCGTCGCCTTTGAGCAGCACTGGGTGGGCAATAAAGATGTCGGCTTTGGTTACAACAATAATAAGGAACTGCTGCTGCGTGGGCCGTTTTTTGAACGGCAGGAGCAGGATGCCGTGGGGAAGTGGATCACCCGCCGTTTTCTGAAAGTCCGCGTGAACGGCGTGCCGCGCAGTATTGAATTACTCGATCCGGATAACCCGCGCTAACGCTTCAGGCCAGCAGTATTCCTCTGCTGGCCTGAATAAATCATTTTCCCCAGCGCTGACGTAAATAATCGACTGCCTGCTGCGTCTGCGGCTGATTAAGATAATCTTCGCGAAACAGAATGGTGCCGTCGATGTGCGGCAGCGATTCATTCAGATCGAGCTGTTTTTTCAGTTCGGGAACGCCGCCCTGAACCGTCCAGTCCGGCTCACTTTTCGAGGCTTCACCCACCTTATACAGCGCCACGCCAATGTACAGCCGGGTGTGGGTTGGCTGTACCACATTGGCCCACCAGCGCGCCAGGACGTCATAGCGCGCAGCCTGGCGGGCAAACGGCCAGTACAACTGCGGCGCGATGTAATCCAGCAGGCCAAGCTGCACCCAGCGGCGCGTGTCTGCATAAGCTTCATCATAAGCCGCCGCACCGCGCGTATCGGAGCCGGCTGCATCGTGCGACAGATTACGCCATACGCCCGCCGGGCTGACGCCGAACTCAACGCCCGGCTTGAGCTGCTTAATCGTGTGGGAAACCTGTTCGATCAGCAGCTGGGTATTGTGCCGCCGCCAGTCGGCTTTGCTGGCAAAGCCCGCGCCGTACTGGCGGAAGGTGGCGCTGTCATTGAGCGGCGATGCCGCGGTTTCGGTGTAGAAATAGTCATCGAACTGAACGCCATCAATGGCGTAGTTTGACACCACTTCCGCCACGATGCTGGTGATCCAGTCGCGCGCCGCCGGAATGCCCGGATCGAGCACGAAGCGGTCGCTGGCGGTGCGGATCCAGTCGCGATGCAGCACAAACACGCTGGCCGGCTGCAGCTGGAGCGTGTTGTTTAACGCCGTCACGGTGGCAGGTTTGGTATTGGTCGACACGCGATAAGGATTAAACCACGCATGCACCTTCATACCGCGTTTGTGCGCCTCGTCGAGGATAAATTGCAGCGGATCGTAACCCGGATCCTGCCCGATGTTGCCGGTCAGGGTATCGGACCATGGCAGGATGCGCGAACGCCACAGCGCGGTGCCATCGGGCTTCACCTGGAAAAACACCGTGTTGATCCCCAGACTATGCAGCTTATCCAGTTTGGCCGTCAGTGCCTGCTGCTGCTGGCGGATACGCAGTGCCGGGCTGGCTGTGACGGAGGATATCGGCGGCCAGTCGAGGCGCGACACCGTGGTGAGCCAGACGCCGCGCACTGGTTCAGTCTGCGCTGTGGGTTTGGCCGGAACAGGAGGTTTAGTCGGCGACGGAAACGGGGTGACCAGCGATTTTGGCGGCTCCGAGGCACAGCTGGCCAGCAACAGCACGGCAGACAGCAGACGGGCGACGCGTTTAATGTGGGTAACAGAGAGGTAACGCGCTGAACAGGCTATGATAAACTCCGTTTCTTGTAGTCCGTTATTCGCAGGCGTTCATTCTCTGATCCTCAGACATAATGTCAAGACATTGGCTAAGATGAATGCCGCCGCGGCGCTGTCGCGCGTCCCGCATCTTACAGGAGTTCTCACTATGCAATACGAAGACCTTTATCGCCGCATTGGCCAGATCATTTTTAGCTGTGGCCCCGACGGCGCGCAGGTGCTGGTGGTGCAGGCGGAGCTGTTTGCCGATGAGGAGGGCGGGCAGTTTCAGTTTAACTACCTTGATGAAAACGGCGAACCGGACTGGTTCGAGCCGGACGCGCGCGCGATTGGCGATCTCAGTGCCGCGCTGAAAGACTTTCAGCAATACTTTATCGAACATGAGATGACTGAAGGGCAGCCGGTGTGGACGCACTGCACCGTGACGATTAACGTGGCGGATGAGTCGATCAGTATTGATGTGCAGTAACGGCGGGCTTCCGTGCCCGTCATGGCGAGCGTTACGAACGCAGCGCTACCATCTCCTCGCTGTTTTTACGCGCCGCGCGCTTGCGGTGCACTATCTGGCTGGCGACCAGCACCAGCAGCGTTAACAGCCCGGTGGCGATAATTTCGGAACGATGCTGCGCATTGAACAGCATTGACGTCAGTACGCCAACGATGAACACCATGGTGGCCCACGTCAGACCCGGGAACAGCCACATGCGATAGCTGAGCTGCTCGCCGCGCGCCTCGCGCTTTTTCCGCAGCACCAGATGCGAAGCGGCAATGACCAGATAAACCAGCAGCGCAATGGCGCCGGAGCTGGCCAGCAGGAACTCAAACACCGCGCTCGGCGCCAGATAGTTGGCGATCACCGCCAGAAATGCTGCGGCGGTAGACATCAGCACTGCGACCCATGGCGTGCCGCTGCGCGTGGTGCGCGAGGCCGGCGCTGGCGCATCCTGACGACGCGACAGGGAATAGAGCATGCGCGACGCGGTGTAAAGCGCAGAATTGAGACAGCTGCATACCGCGATCAGCACCACCACATCGACAATCTGCCGGGCATACGGCACGTTCATCATCTCCATCGCCGTCTGGTAAGATCCGGCTTTCATCAGCGACGGCGTATTCCACGGCACCAGCGCCACCACCAGAAAGATCGACAGCAGATAAAACAGCGCGATACGCCAGATCACCGAGTTGGTGGCGTGGGTGATTTGCTTGCGCGGTTCGTTAGATTCGGCGGCGGCAATGGTGACGATTTCCGTGCCCATGAAAGAGAACATGGTGGTGAGAATGGCGGCGAGCACGGCACTGATACCGTTAGGCATAAAGCCGTGAGTGTCGTACAGATGTGAAATACCCTGCGTGCTGCTGCCGGGCAACAGGCCAAACAGCGCCAGGCTGCCGGCACAAAGAAAGGCGACGATAGCCACCACTTTCAGCAGCGCGAACCAGAACTCAAACTCACCGTAGTTTTTCACGCTGAACAGGTTACTGATGGTCAGGAAGCTGGTGATCGCCAGCGTGTATTCCCACACCGCCACCTGCGGGAACCAGCCGTGCAGAATGGTGCCGGCGGCGTTGGCCTCCAGCGGAATCACCAGTACCCAGAACCACCAGTAAAGCCAGCCGATGGTAAACCCAGCCCAGCGGCCAAGGGATTTGTCGGCGTAGGTGGAGAAGGAGCCGGAGTCAGGTGAGGCGACCGCCATCTCCGCCAGCATGCGCATGATCAGTACCACCAGCGCACCGGCGGCGATGTAGGCCAGCAGCACCGCCGGCCCGGCTTCGGCAATCGCATGGCCGGAACCGACGAACAGCCCGGCGCCAATCACACCGGCAATTGACAGCATGCGCACGTGGCGGGGTTTCAGGCTTTGTGCCAGTACATCGGCATTCTGAGCAGTCATCAATATCTCTCCAGATCGTCTCTCAGGCAGGGCAGACCCCGCCTGTTATGCAGGTGAAACTTGCCTGCACGCGGCAGGCAAGCGATCGGACAATGGGTGGAACGCTAAGGCTGGCTGAGCAGGCTGTCGAGAATATCCAGCGCCTGGCGGAACTGGGTATCCGGAATGGTGAGCGGATAGAGGAAGCGGATCACGTTACCCTGCGGGCCACAGGTCAGCAGCAGCAGACCGCGCGCCATCGCCTGTTGCTGCAGTGCCTGCGCCTGCTGCGCGCTGGCAAACTCCACGGCTACCATTGAGCCCAGCGCACGCACGTCGGTAATCGACGCGTTAGCGCGGCGCGCGCGGTGCAGCAGTTCGCTCAGCGTAGCGCCCAGGTCGCTGGCGCGCTGGCACAGCTGTTCTTCGTCGATGACATCCAGCACCGCATGCGCGGCGGCAATCGACAGCGGATTGCCGGCGTAAGTACCGCCCAGCCCGCCCGGACCGGGCGCATCCATGATGTCAGCGCGACCGCTCACCGCCGACAGCGGCATGCCGCCCGCCAGGCTTTTCGCCATGGTGATAAGATCGGGCTGCACGCTGTAGTGTTCCATGGCGAACAGCTTGCCGGTGCGGGCAAATCCGCTCTGTACCTCATCGGCAATCAGCAGAATGCCGTGCTCATCGGCCAGCGCGCGCAGCTGCGTAAGAAACTCTGCCGGCGCGATGTGGAAACCGCCTTCACCCTGCACCGGTTCCAGTACGATGGCGGCCACATCCTGCGGCGCGATGTCGTGGCTGAACAGATCGTGCAGGCTGGCGATAGCGTCCTCAACGCTGATGCCGGTGACCGCGTTAGGGTAGCGGGCGTGAAACACCGAGGCCGGCATCGGGCCAAAATCGCGCTTGTAAGGTGCCACTTTGCCGGTCATCGCCATGGTCATGAAGGTGCGGCCGTGAAAGGCGTTACCGAAGGTGATGATGCCGTGCCGACGGGTAGCGGCGCGCGCCACTTTAACCGCATTCTCTACCGCTTCAGCGCCGGTGGTGAAAAAGGCGGTTTTGGCTTTACCGGCAATTGGCACCCGCTGATTGATGCGTTCCGCCAGCGCCACATAGCTCTCATACGGCGTTATCTGGAACGCGGTATGGGTGAATTTTGCTAACTGATCGGCAATGGCCTGCACGACGCGCGGATGACGGTGGCCGGTGTTGAGCACCGCGATGCCGCCGGCGAAATCAATCCAGCTATTGCCCTCAACGTCACGTAGCGTGGCGTTTTCGGCCTGATCGACATACCACTGACAAAGATTACCGGTGCCGCGCGGCAGCGCGTCATCTTTGCGTTGTTGCAACTGGCTGTTTTTACCTTCCATAACCTTTCCTTAGCGATAAGCGTCTTTACAAATCACGACAAACACGCTTATTTATGCCTGCACTGAGCGCGGTTGCCAGAGCCAATTTCACTGAGAAGGATGGAGCCAATTGCGGAGTTTGTACGCCGATCATGTATTGGAACGACTACAGTTTGTCGCGGAAGGCACGCTGCAGCAGCGCCTGCTGCACTGCATGCAGGCGGCGATTGTAGAGGGCATTTTCCCGCGCGGCTCACGCCTGCCGGCGACGCGTGATTTAGCGCGCGAGCTGGCGGTGTCGCGTAATACGGTGCTCAACGTCTATGAGAATCTGGTCGCGCAGGGATATGTCAGCGCGCGCACCGGCAGCGGCACCTGGATTGCAGAAAACCTGCCGGAAGGGTGCCTGAACAGCGCGCCGGCGCTGCCGCTTAGTGAACCCCTGATGAGTAAACCGGCGGCGATCTCTAAACGCGGCGCCACGCTGCTCGGTCACGCCAATGCCTCGCCTTATCAGTGGGGCGCGTTTGTGCCCGGCGCGCCGGATGTGCGTGAGTTTCCGCATAAGTTATTTAGCCAGATTCAGTCGCGGCTGAATCGCGAACCTGACATTGAGCGGCTGATTTACAGCAGCAACGGCGGCTGCCCGCAGCTGCGCCAGGCGCTGGCTGAATATCTCAGCGTAGCGCGCTCGGTGCGTGCCGACGCCGATCAAATCATCATTACTGAAGGCATTCATCAGGCGGTGGATCTGGTGACGCGCGTGCTGTGCGACGCGGGCGATCCGGTGTGGATCGAGGAGCCAGGCTACTGGGGCACACGCAACCTGTTACGCATTAACGGACTAAAAATTCAGGCCAAAGCGGTGGATGAACAGGGCATTATCCCGGAGCTGACACCGCGCAGCAAAGCACCGAAGATGATTTTTGTGACACCGTCACACCAGTATCCGCTGGGTGTGCATCTCAGTCTGGAGCGGCGCAGACAGCTGCTCGACCTGGCGCGCAAACACAAAAGCTGGCTGGTGGAAGATGACTATGACAGCGAATTTCGCTTTGCCGGCCAGCCATTTCCGTCGCTGCAGGGCTTTGAGCAAGATGCGCCAGTGATCTACATGGGCACCTTCAGTAAAACGCTCTATCCCGCACTGCGTCTCGGCTATCTGGTGGTGCCGAAAGCGCTGGCGCAGCCGCTGCGCGTGGCGGCGGCCGAACTCTATCGCGGCGGCCATCTGCTGGTGCAGCGCGCGCTGGCGGAATTCATCCAGAAAGGCCACTACATGACGCACATCCGCCGCATGCGCAAACTCTACAGTCAGCGCCGGCGCTTTATGATGACGCTGATTGAACGCTACCTGGGCGCGGCATTCATGCCGGTGGTCAATCATGAAGCCGGGCTGCATCTGGTGCTGAATCTGCCCCCGGGCTGTGATGATGTGGCGATTGCCGCGCTGGCGCTGCGACGCGGCGTGAAGGTGCGGCCGCTGTCGCAATACTATATGCATCCGCAGGAGCGACGCGGTCTGCTGCTCGGTTACGCCTGCGTGGATGAGCGCCAGTGCCAGGATGCGTTTGGTGTGCTCAAAGCCTGCCTGGTGGAAGCGGGCATCGCCGGGCGGGGATAGCCCCGGCGTGTGCCTTACGCCCGGCCAATGCTGTCCAGTTGTGCAATCACCTCCGGGCTAAGCGTCAGCGCCGCGCTGGCCAGATTTTGCTGCAGATGCTGCGGCGAGGAGGTGCCGGGAATCAGCAGAATGTTGTCTGAGCGCTGCAACAGCCAGGCGAGCGCCACCTGCAGCGTACTGGCGTTGAGCGTGCTGGCCACCGCGCTGAGCTGTTCCGACTGCAGTGGCGAAAAACCGCCGAGCGGAAAGAACGGCACGTAGGGAATGCCCTGTGCGGCCAGCTGGTCGATCAGCGCCTCATCCTGACGATTGGCGAGGTTATACAGATTCTGTACGCAGGCAATCGGCGTCATCTGCTGTGCCTGCGCCACCTGACTGGCGGTCACGTTGCTCAGGCCAATGTGCCGAATCAGGCCACGTTGTTGCAACTTAATCATCGCCTCGATTTGCGGCTCCAGCGATCCTTCTGCTGGCCCATGAACGCTCAGCATCGAGCGTAAATTGACTACCTCCAGCACGTCGAGCCCCAGATTGCGCAGGTTGTCTTCAACCGCCTGCGTCAGCTCCTCCGGCGTGCTGGCGGGCAGCCAGCCGCCTTTGGCATCACGTCGGGCACCCACTTTGGTCACCAGCAGCAGATCGCTGGGGTAAGGATAGAGCGCTTTTTTGATTAGCTGATTGGTGATGTGCGGCCCGTAAAAATCACTGGTGTCGATGTGATTCACACCGGCAGCCACGGCATCGCGCAGCACCTGTAGCGCGCGGGCTTCATCTTTCGGCGGGCCAAATACGCCGGGACCGGCCAGCTGCATGGCACCGTAGCCGAGACGGGCAACCTGACGGTCGCCCAGCGTATAAGTAGTTGTAGCCTGTGACATGTAAACCTCCTTCATCGGATAGTGTTTAAATTGTAATCACAACGGTGCTGTGCGACTATCCGTGTAAATCAGGACAGACTGTACGGAGTGACGCACAATGGCGCTGGATATGGCGTTGCTGCATGCGGTAGTGGCGGTGGCAAAAGCTGGCGGGTTTCGCGAGGCGGCACGCATGAGCGGCAGCAATCCGTCGCGTTTGAGTGATGCGGTGCGGCGCGCCGAACAGCAACTGGGCGTTCGGCTGTTTAATCGCACCACGCGAACGGTGGTGCTTACCGAAGCGGGCCGGGCTTTGATGTCACGGCTGCTGCCCGCCATGAACGAAGTGGATGCGGCGCTGGATGCCCTGAACACGTTCCGTGACACGCCGGGCGGCACGCTGCGGCTGAACGTGCCGGTCAGCGCGGCGCGGCTGGTATTACCGGCGATTGTGCCGGGATTTCTGCAGCGCTATCCGGACATCCGGCTGGAGATTGTGGCGGAGAGTAATGTGCAGGACATTTTTCGCGACAGCTGCGATGCCGGTATCCGTTACGACGATCATCTGGAACAGGATATGGTGGCGCTGCCGATTGGTCCGCGCGTGCAGCGCTTTGCCGCGGCCGCGGCGCCGGCCTATCTGGCGGCTTACGGTACGCCGCAGCATCCGCGCGACCTGATGCAGCATCGCTGTCTGTATGGTCGTTATGCCACCGGGGTGACGGCCGAATGGGAGTTCAGCCGCGGCGCGGAACGCATCACACTACAGCCGCAGGGGCCGCTGATTTGCAGCATCGGTGCGGCGATGGAGCTGACGGTGTCGACAGCCATCGCCGGTGCCGGCGTGGTCTATCTGTTTGAGGACTGGCTGAAGCCGGCGCTGGCCAACGGCAGTCTGCAACCGATTCTTGCCGACTGGTGGCTCAGCTTTCCCGGCCTGTGGCTGTACTACAATGATCGCCGGCTGATCCCGGCACCGCTGCAGGCGTTTCTCAGCTGGATACGCGAACTCAATGCGACGCCGGGTTGACCAGCAGCCCGGAAACCAGCAGCCGGAAGGCCTGCACCGCACGCGGCAGCGCCGCAACCGGCTCATCGGCAGCAGCAATCCACAGCGCGGCATTGAGCGCGGCGCCGTTGACCAGCTGCGCCGCCGCTTCGGTATCGACCGGTTTCACCGTACCTTCCTCAATCAGCTCCGCCAGCATGGCGGCAGTGGTGCGCAGACAGGCGGTCTGATTAGGCCAGCGCGACGGATCGCCCAGCACCGCCGGGCCATCCAGCAGCATGATGCGCTGGACTTCCGGCTCCAGCGACATCTCGATATAGGTAATGGCTTCCGCCAGAAACGCGTGCCAGCGAGTGTGATACTGCTGTCCGGCTGCGCGCATCTGCTCAAGAATCTCACCATCGATCTGATCAATAACCGCCTGCAATAACCCTTTTTTGTCGCCAAAATTATGATACAGCGCACCGCGCGTCAGCCCGGCGTCTGCCGTGAGGTCATCCATCGACGCTTCGCTGTAACCCTTCTGCGCAAACGCGCGTCGTGCAGCGGCAATCAGTTTGCCGCGTGTCTCTTCCACCTGGTCTGCCCGTCGTCTGGCTGCCATCGCTGTTCCTTAAATTTTGCATTGACATACGCCGCGTATGTAAAACATAGTAATACATACGCGGCGTATGTTAAAGCGAAAACGGGCATAGCTAACCCGCTTTCTTCTCTCATCTTCAGGAGTACGATTATGAACAAACGCGATGCTGTTTTTCCAGCGGGCCGTCAGGCGTTGTATAACATCAATAAATACTCTGCGGCGATTCGCTCCGGCGACCTGCTGTTTGTTTCCGGCCAGGTGGGCAGCCGGGATGATGGCACCGCCGAGCCCGATTTCACGCGTCAGGTTAATCAGGCATTTACCAATCTCGCGGCGGTGCTGAAGGCCGCCGGTTGCAGTTTCGATGACGTGGTTGATGTCACTACGTTTCATACCGATCCGGAAGCGCAGTTCGCCACGGTGAACGAAGTACGGCTGCGCTTCTTCGGCGATGAGCCTTATCCCAACTGGACGGCGGTGGGCGTTAACTGGCTGGCGGGCTATGATTTTGAAATCAAGGTGATTGCGCGCATTCCGCAGTGAGCCAGCGTGCGGCGATCAGTCTGTAACCCATAAAAAAAGCCGCTAACCGTTGCCGGTTAGCGGCTTTTTTACTTCACGCCTAATCAGGCGCTCAGCAGTTGATCAGCAGTTTTTTCTACCAGCGCCAGCAGCAGCTTGATGTCTTCCAGCGTGACGGTCGGGTTCAGCAGAGTCAGCTTCAGACAGGTCACGCCTGCATGCTCGGTCACACCGACGTTAGCGCGGCCAGACTCCAGCAGCGCATCGCCGATACGCTGGTTGAACAGGGCGATCTGCGCGCTGTCGCTCAGCTGTTCTGGACGATAGCGGAACAGTACGCTGGCCAACTGTGGCTGCATTACCAGCTCCAGACGTGGCTCAGATTCAACGAACTGCGCAACGTCCTGTGCCAGGCTCACGCCGTGGTCGATAATCGCGGCGTACTGTTTCTGACCCAGCGCTTCCAGACCCATCCACAGTTTCAGCGCATCGAAACGACGCGTGGTCTGCAGTGATTTGGACACCAGGTTCGGCACGCCGGCTTCTTCATCGAACTCGGAGTTCAGGTAAGCCGCCTGATAACGCATCAGCTCATAGTGACTCGCGTCTTTCAGCAGGAACGCGCCGCAGCTGATGGTCTGGAAGTATTGTTTGTGGAAGTCGAGGGTGACGGAATCCACCAGCTCCAGACCATCCAGGTAATAACGATACTTTTCAGACAGCAGCAGCGCACCGCCCCAGGCCGCATCCACGTGCACCCAGATGTTGTGCTCAGCGGCGATGGCTGCGATTTCACGCAGCGGATCGATGGCGCCGGCATCGGTGGTGCCTGCCGTCGCGACGATCGCCAGGATCTGTTCGCCGTTGGCTTCAGCCTGCGCTAGTTTGGCTTTCAGGTCATTCACGTCCATACGGGCAAACTGATCCGATTTCACCTGCACCACAGACTGATAGCCGTGACCCAGCAGCGCCATGTTCTTCTGCACCGAGAAGTGGGCGTTTTCTGAGCACAGCACTTTAATCTTGCGCAGATCGCCAGTGATGCCGTGCTGCTGCACGGAATGGCCCTGACGTGCATAGAAAGCGTCACGTGCCAGCATCAGGCCCATCAGGTTGCTCTGCGTACCGCCGCTGGTGAACACGCCCGCATCACCGGCCGGATAGCCAACCTGCGCACGCAGCCACTCAATCAGTTTGATTTCAATAATGGTGGCAGAAGGGCTCTGATCCCACGAATCCATGCTCTGGTTAGTGGCGTTGATCAGCACTTCAGCCGCCTGGCTTACCACCAGGCTCGGACAGTGCAGGTGCGCAACGCACTGCGGATGGTGCACCGCCAGACTGTCTTTGAGGAAATATTCAATCGCACGTTCAATCGCGGCCTGGTTGCCCAGGCCGTTTGGATTGAAGTCGAGCGTGATACGCTCGCGCAGTTCGGCAACCGTTTTGCCCTGGTACATCTCAGGCTGTTGCAGCCACTGCACAACCGCGGCGCTGCTCTGGGCAATCGCCTGCTGGTACGCCTCAATGCTCGGGGCCGAGGCGGCCAGAATCGGGTTTACTTCAGACATTTACTCTTCCAGTCAAACAGGTTTGACGCCAGCGCCCAGCAGCGCCTGCTCAAATTTATCCAGGAACACGGCCAGCTCTTCATTGCTGATCAGCAGTGATGGCAGCAGGCGCAGTACCGCACCATGACGACCGCCACGCTCCAGAATCAGACCGGCTTCGAAGCATTTTTTCTGCAGCAGTGCAGAGAGTTCGCCGTCGGCCGGGAAGCTGCCCATGTGGTCAGCTGGCTCGTGTGGCTTAACGATTTCGATACCGATCATCATCCCGAGGCCGCGTACGTGACCAATAACCGGGAAGCGTTTCGCCATTGCGTTCAGCTGGGCTTTCAGCCATTCACCCTGTTCTGCCACTTTGCCGGCGATGTTCTGCTCGGTCAGGATCTTCAGCGTCGCCAGACCGGTTGCCATCGCCAGCTGGTTGCCGCGGAAGGTACCGGTGTGGTGGCCAGGTGACCATGCGTCAAACTGCTTTTTGATACCCAGCACGGCCAGAGGCAGACCGCCGCCCACCGCTTTAGACATCACGATGATGTCTGGCTCAATGCCCGCGTGTTCGAAGGCAAAGAACTTACCGGTACGGGCAAAGCCAGCCTGGACTTCGTCGAGGATCAGCAGAATGCCGTGTTCCTGCGTCACTTTGCGGATGCGCTGCAGCCACTCAGCTGGCGCCGGGTTCACGCCGCCTTCACCCTGTACCGCTTCGAGGATCACGGCCGCAGGCTTACGCACGCCGCTTTCAACGTCGTTGATCAGGTTTTCGAAGTAGTAGGTCAGGGCCTTCACGCCAGCTTCCCCGCCGAGGCCCAGCGGGCAACGGTACAGATGCGGGTAAGGCATGAACTGCACTTCTGGCATCATGCCGTCAACCGCTTCTTTCGGCGACAGGTTGCCGGTCACGGACAGCGCGCCGTGCGTCATCCCGTGGTAACCGCCAGAGAAGCTGATTACGCCGCTGCGGCCGGTGACTTTTTTCGCCAGCTTCAGCGCCGCTTCAACGGCATCAGCACCGGATGGACCGGTGAACTGCAGGCAGTACTCTTTACCCTGACCTGGCAGCAGCGAGAGCAGAGATTCGGAGAACTGATCTTTCAGAGGCGTCGTCAGATCAAGAGTATGTAACGGCAAGCCGCTGGTAATGACATTTTGGATGCTCTGCAGAACATCAGGATGGTTATGACCAAGTGCCAGCGTCCCTGCGCCAGCCAGACAGTCAAGATATTGTTTGTTTTCAACATCCGTAATCCACACGCCATTGGCTTTGGCAATCGCTAAAGGCAACTTGCGCGGGTAACTCCTGACGTTTGATTCAAACTCAGCCTGACGGGCTAAGAATGCGTCGTTGTTTCCGTTGAATGAGTTGGCACCAAAAGTATCAATACGGACTTTATCCGTCATCATATCTCTCCTTCAACCGGGGCTCGAACAGGCTGGCCGATTGACTAGTTGAACAAAAAAGTATCAGTGGCTCAAAAAACGCGGCCAATATAGAGCCTTTTGACGCACATCACAATGATTAATTTTGTTTAGAATTGTTTATTCTTTTCATATAGGAATCAGGACGTTGGACAGAAACTGGCCACTTATTTTAGCGCCGCGATATGAACAGGCGATTAAATAATCGTGTGAATAAAAAGACTTATGCCCGCCAGTGCCAGCCACGGACCAAAGGGCAGCACGTGATACAGCTCGCGTTGCCAGCCTAATCGGGCCAGCAGAACAAACAAAATTGCGCCTGTGCAAGCCAGTAACAGCACAAAGGGTAAAAGCGCCCAGCCGAGCCAGGCACCCAGCGCAGCCAGCAGTTTGGCGTCTCCGCCACCGAGGCCGGGGCGTTTTTTTATCAGCTGATAGAGTTGACCCACTAGCCACAGCGTGCTGTATCCCGCAACTGCGCCGAACACCGCGTCATGCAGCGTTCCAGGCAGCCAGTGCAGCGCTTTGAACAGCAGGCCAAGCCACAGCAGTGAAAGGGTGAGAGCGTCCGGCAACAGCAGATGCTCAATGTCGATGAGGGTCAGCGCCAGCAGAATCCAGGCGAGCAGCAGGGCGGCAGGCAGGCGGCTATCGGGCGGCAGCAACCAGGCCAGCGCCAGGCTAATTGCAGCGGTGAGCAGTTCCGTCAGCGGGTAGCGCAGGCTCACCGGGTGGTGGCAGTAGCGACAGCGTCCGCGCAATAGCAGCCAGCTAAGCAGCGGCAGCATATCGATCGCGCGCAGCGTGGTCTGGCAGTGTGGACAGTGCGAGCGCGGCAGCAGCAGGGGAATGGCGGGTTGCGGGTTCATTACCTGCTGCGACAGGCGATAAATGACTACATTGAGAAAGCTACCGACGCACAGCGCCAGCAGTGTACCGATCAACCAGTAGGCGATTTCCATGAGGTTTTCTCCTGCTGTCCATGCAGCGTTGGGTTTTTCTGTCGCCATTAATGGCGACCGTGCAGGTCATGGCACGGTTGCCGTGGGGGCGTATTTGTGCGTACCGGTGTGAACGGGGCGATTTTTTGCCCGGTTGCACGGCAGATTGCCATAAAGGTGCCGCATAACCTGTTTGCGCGATAAATCGCGCCGCTACCAGTTCTGTGCGGTTTGACGGCAGGTCACCATAAATGGCGACCCTACAGGTTTCGCAGGGCGCGCATTGATGCGCACCGCTACCAGTTCTGTGCTCTTTGACGGCAGGTCACCATAAATGGCGACCCTACAGGTTTGGCAGGGTGCACATTGATGCGCACCGCGAGATCGCGCCGCTACCAGTTCTGTGCGGTTTGACGGCAGGTCGCCATGAATGGCGACCCTACAAAACCTGTAGGGTGCGCATTGATGCGCACCGCGATCTGTCGCCAACCATGGCCAGTTTGCGAGAGGCACAATACGCCGGTGGAGACGGCGTGGCGAGCAGCAAAGCGGCGTTGCAGCGATTTACAGCAGGATTTACGAGCGGGTTCCAGAGAACAGAGGAGATATAAGCAGGGATGCGTGAATTTCACGGGCTGGCAATGACCAAATCGATGCTAAGACAGGCAAAAATCCAATCAATGCGCCAGCTGAGGCTGGCAACTATCTAATCAATACACCAGCGGAGACAGATAATAATCCCATCAATGCGCCAGCGAATTTACTGGCTCTGTTTAAACTGCTGCATGGCTTCCTGCACATTGCTGGTGGCGAGCGACATCACCCATTCGCTGTTGCGAAACACGTCGTAATGGCCGGCGTTATAGCGAAACACATACAGCTCACCGCGGAAACGCAATCCTTTTGTTTTCACGCCAATGTGATGCCGGCGTAGTGCTGCCTGTGAAAGTCTGTCAGTCGCGGTTCTCATCATCATTCTCCTGTCCAGCCTCTGGCGTCACTATCCCAGGGAAGAATAAGCAGCCAACCTTAGGATAACCTTAAGAACAGTATAGCCTCTTCGTTAATCCATTGAAAAATGGCGATTTTAATTGTCGTGGGTCGACAAGCCGACCCATGATGTCTGACCCGATGCTGATTTCCGGCCCCGGCGCACAATCTTCTACCAATCTTCAACATCACGTAAAAAAGTCAGCGTGCCGCTTTGCCATTTAATGTTCAGTTAAGTTTTCCCCCGTATTTTGGTTTCTTATAGCGATAAAACAGACCTGCTTAAGTTTTATTGCGCGCAGATGACAGCAGCACTGCGAACGCACTCGTTTAAGTAACGTTTAAACAAAAGGTTACAGCGTGTTTCATCAGGTTGTCATGCGCGGCAATAACGCTTGTTTTATTTTTCAGCATGTTTTCAGGCACAACAGTAAGGTTATCTTATGAGTTTCCTTCCGTTTTCGCGCCCGGCATTGGGTGAGGAAGAACTGGCCGCGGTGCAGGCGGTATTTGCATCGGGCTGGATTACCACCGGACCGCAGAATGCTGCGCTGGAGCAGGCGTTTTGCCAGCTCACCGGCAACCAGCACGCCATTGCCGTCAGCTCCGCCACAGCAGGCATGCACGTCACGTTGATGGCGCTGGGTATCCAGCCCGGCGACGAGGTGATCACCCCGTCGCTGACCTGGGTTTCCACGCTCAATATCATTACGCTGCTGGGCGCCACGCCGGTGATGATCGATGTGGATCGCGATAACCTGATGGTGAGCGCAGAACAGATCGAAGCGGCCATTACGCCGCGCACCCGCGCCATCGTGCCGGTTCACTATGCCGGTGCGCCGGCGGATATCGACGCCCTTCGCGCCGTCAGCGCGCGCCACAATATCCCGCTGATTGAAGATGCGGCCCACGCGGTAGGTTGCTACTACAAAGGCCGGCACGTAGGCCAGCAGGGCACGGCGATCTTTTCGCTGCACGCCATCAAAAACATCACCTGCGCCGAAGGTGGCATCGTGGTGACCGATGACGCGCAGCTGGCTGACCGCCTGCGCAGCCTGAAATTCCACGGCCTCGGCGTCGATGCCTACGATCGTCATACCCATGGCCGCAAACCGCAGGCCGAAGTGATCATGCCCGGTTTTAAATACAACCTGCCAGACATCAACGCCGCGATTGCGCTGGTGCAGCTGCAAAAGTTGCCGGCCATCAATGCACGTCGCGAGGCCATCGCCGCGCGCTATTTGCACGAGCTGGCAGATACGCCGTTGCTGCCGCTGGTGCAGCCGGCGTGGCCGCATCAGCATGCGTGGCATCTGTTTATCATTCGCGTGGACGAAGCGCGCTGCGGTATTAGCCGCGATGCGCTAATGGAGCAGTTGAAAATCCATGACATCGGCACCGGCCTGCATTTCCGCGCCGCGCATACGCACAAATATTACCGTGAACGCTATCCGCAGCTCTCGCTGCCTGCCACCGAATGGAACAGTGAACGTATCTGCTCGCTGCCCCTGTTCCCCGACATGCACGATGACGATGTAACGCGTGTGATTGCTGCCTTACGCCACCTTGCGGGAGCCTGAGATGCTGGAAGAAAAACCGATTCGCAAAGTCTCCGTGGTGATCCCGGTGTACAACGAAGAACAGAGCCTGCCGGAGCTGGTGCGCCGTACCGACGCTGCCTGCCGCACGCTTGGCCTTGACTATGAAATCTTACTGGTGGATGACGGCAGCGCCGACCGCTCCGCGCAGATGATCGCCGATGCGGCGGATATGCCGGGCAGTCACGTGGTCGGCGTGCTGCTGAATCGCAACTACGGACAACACTCGGCGATTATGGCCGGTTTCAGCCATGTTTCCGGTGATGTGATCATTACGCTGGATGCCGATCTGCAAAACCCGCCGGAAGAGATCCCCAATCTGGTCAAAGCCGCGCAGCAGGGCTACGACGTGGTCGGCACCGTGCGTCAGAACCGTCAGGACAGCTGGTTCCGTCGCCGCGCTTCACGCACCATCAACCACCTGATTCAGCGCGTTACCGGCAAAGCGATGGGCGATTATGGCTGCATGCTGCGCGCCTATCGCCGTCACATTGTCGATGCGATGCTCAACTGCCATGAACGCAGCACCTTTATCCCGATTCTGGCGAACACCTTCGCGCGCCGCACCATTGAACTGCCGGTTACGCATGCCGAGCGTGAATTCGGCGACTCCAAATACAGCTTCATGAAGCTGATCAACCTGATGTATGACCTGGTGACCTGCCTGACCACCACGCCGCTGCGTCTGCTGAGTATTGTCGGCAGCTTGATCGCGCTGGCCGGTTTCGCCTTTTCTCTGATCCTGATTGTGCTGCGCCTGTTCCTCGGTGCCAGCTGGGCCGGCGACGGTGTGTTCATGCTGTTTGCCGTGCTGTTTATTTTTGTCGGCGCGCAGTTTGTCGGCATGGGCCTGCTGGGCGAATACATCGGTCGTATTTATAACGACGTACGCGCCCGTCCGCGCTACTTCATTCAACGTGTTATCCATCCGCAACAAGATGCCCCGTCTGTACAGGAAATTAAGCAATGAAAACTATCGTCTTCGCCTATGCCGAAATGGGCTGTGCAGGCATCACTGCGCTGCTGAACGCAGGCTATGAAATCAGTGCCATCTTCACTCATGCGGACACCTCGCCGGAGAGCCATGCGTTTCCTTCGGTAGCACGCCTTGCGGCTGAGCAGGGCATTCCGGTTTATGCGCCGGAAGATGCTAACCATCCGCTGTGGGTGGATCGCATCCGCACCATGCAGCCGGACTTTATCTTCTCGTTTTATTATCGCGCACTGCTGAGCGACACCATTCTGAACTGCGCGCGGGTTGGCGCGTTTAACCTGCACGGTTCGCTGCTGCCTAAATACCGTGGTCGTGCGCCGCTTAACTGGGTGCTGGTCAACGGCGAGACGGAGACTGGCGTAACGCTGCACCGCATGGTGAAACGTGCCGATGCCGGCGACATTGTGGCGCAGCAGCGCGTGGCGATTGACCCGCAGGATAATGCGCTGACGCTGCACCGTAAGCTGGTGGCCTGCGCCGGCCAGCTGCTGGAAGGCGCGCTGCCGCCGATGAAGCGCGGTGAGATTGCCGCCACGCCGCAGAACGACGCGGAAGCGACCGTGGTTGGTCGCCGCACGCCGGAGGATGGCCGTATCAACTGGGAGCTGCCGGCGGCTAAAGTGAATAACCTGGTGCGTGCAGTCACCGATCCGTGGCCTGGTGCGTTTGCGTATGCCGGCACGGTGAAATTCGTGGTGTGGAAAGGGCGGGTTCACCAGGATGCGCCCAGCGCCAAACCGGGCACGGTGCTGTCGGTTGAGCCGTTCCTGATTGCCTGCGGCGAGGGCGCGCTCGAAGTGGTCACCGGGCAGAGCGACAACGGTGTTTACATGAACGGCAGCCAGCTGGCGCAGAGTCTGGGCATGGTGCCGGGTGCGCTGCTTTATTCGCAGCCGGTTGCTGCAGTGAAACGTCGCACGCGGGTGCTGATCCTCGGCGTAAACGGCTTTATCGGCAACCATCTCACCGAACGCCTGCTGCAGGATGATAACTTTGAGGTTTATGGCCTGGATATCGGTTCCGATGCCATAAGCCGTTTCCTGGATGAACCGCGCTTCCACTTCGTTGAAGGGGATATCAGCATCCACTCTGAATGGATTGAGTATCACATCAAGAAATGTGACGTGGTGCTGCCGCTGGTAGCGATCGCCACGCCGATCGAATATACCCGTAATCCGCTGCGCGTGTTCGAGCTGGATTTCGAAGAGAACCTGAAGATTATTCGTGACTGCGTGAAGTATAAAAAGCGCATCATTTTCCCGTCGACCTCCGAAGTGTACGGTATGTGTACCGATCAGCATTTCGACGAGGATCACTCCAACCTGGTGGTCGGACCGATCAATAAACAGCGCTGGATCTATTCGGTGTCGAAACAGCTGCTGGACCGGGTGATATGGGCCTATGGCGAAAAAGAGGGGCTGCGCTTTACGCTGTTCCGTCCGTTTAACTGGATGGGCCCGCGGCTGGATAACCTCAACGCCGCGCGTATCGGCAGTTCTCGCGCCATCACCCAGCTGATCCTTAATCTGGTGGAAGGCTCGCCGATCAAGCTGATCGACGGTGGTGCGCAGAAGCGCTGTTTCACCGATATTCGCGACGGCATCGAAGCGCTGTTCCGCATTATCGAGAACAAGCACAACAACTGCGATGGCCAGATCGTTAACATTGGTAACCCGGAGAACGAAGCCAGTATTAAAGAGCTGGCGGAACACCTGCTGGCCAGCTTTGAGCGCCACCCGCTGCGCGATCGCTTCCCGCCGTTTGCCGGTTTCCGTGAGGTAGAGAGCAGCAGCTATTACGGCAAAGGCTATCAGGACGTGGAGCACCGCAAGCCATCGATTAAAAACGCCCGCCGCCTGCTCGACTGGACGCCAACCGTGGCGATGGATACCACCATCGACAATACGCTGGACTTCTTCCTGCGCACCGTTGAGCTACAGGAAAAGCCATGAAGCGAGTGGGTTTGCGTGTTGATGTCGATACCTGGCGCGGCACGCAACTGGGCGTACCGGCGCTGCTGCAGCAGTTCAGCCTGCATCAGCTGCAGGCCAGCTTCTTCTTCAGCGTCGGGCCGGACAACATGGGGCGCCACCTGTGGCGCCTGATGAAGCCGCGCTTTCTGTGGAAAATGCTGCGTTCGCGCGCGGCCTCGCTGTACGGCTGGGATATTTTACTGGCCGGTACCGCCTGGCCGGGCCGCGAAATAGGCAAAGGGCTGGCTTCGATTATTCGCGCCACGGCAGATCACCATGAAGTGGGGTTACACGCGTGGGATCACTTTGCCTGGCAGACCTGGGCTGGCGTCTGGTCACCACAGCAGCTGAATGCGCAGATTGCGCGCGGTAAAGCGGCGCTGGAAACCATTTTGGGTGACAGTGTCACCTGCTCTGCAGTGGCAGGCTGGCGCGCCGACAGCCGGGTACTGGATGCCAAGCAGCCGTTTGGCTTTCGCTATAACAGCGACTGTCGTGGCAGCGGGCCGTTCATTCCGCGCCTTAACGATGGCAGCTTCGGCACGGTGCAAATTCCGGTAACCCTGCCAACGTGGGATGAAGTGGTGGGCCAGCAGGTCAGCGCGGAAGGGTTTAACGACTTTATTCTCGCGCAGATACATGCCGCCAGCGGTACGCCGGTCTATACCATTCACGCAGAGGTCGAAGGCATCATCGGATTGCCCGCCTTTGCCGATCTGCTGACGCGCGCGCAGCAGCAGGGCATCCGGTTTTGCCCGCTGAGCGAGCTGCTGCCGGACGATCTCAGTACGCTGCCGCAGGGCCATGTGGTGCGCGGGCACATTGCCGGCCGGGAAGGCTGGCTGGGTTGCCAGAGTTAACATTTTACAGGACCCAAGTATGGAAACACCGATGCGCAGCCGCACCCGTATAGTGCTGCTGATAGCGCTTTTTGCTCTCTATTATCTGATCCCGGTGCCATTCCGTGATCTCTGGCAGCCGGATGAAACCCGCTATGCCGAAATCAGCCGCGAGATGCTGCTGAGCGGTAACTGGGTGGTGCCGCATTTTTTTGATTTGCGCTACTTCGAGAAGCCGATTGCCGGTTACTGGATCAATAATTTTGGCCAGCTGATATTTGGGCATAATAACTTTGGCGTGCGCGCCGGTGCGATTATCTGTACCACGCTGAGTGCGCTGCTGATCTACTGGCTGGGCAAACGGATGTTCGCCAGCCGCAAAATAGCGCTCACCGCCAGCGTGATCTTTCTTACCTCGCTGCTGGTTTACGGCATCGGCACTTACGCCGTGCTCGATCCGATTCTGCTGCTGTGGCTGGTGGCGGCAATGTGCAGCTTTTGGTTTGCTGCGCAGGCGCACAGTACCTCACAGCGGCTGACGGGGTATGTGCTGCTCGGCGCGGCCTGTGCCATGGGTTTCATGACCAAGGGCTTTCTGGCGCTGGCGGTGCCGGTGCTGGCGATTGTGCCCTGGGTGCTCTGGCAGCGACGTTTTGGCGAACTGCTGCGCTGGGGCCCGCTTACTGTGCTGGTGGCGGCCGCGATCAGCGCGCCCTGGGCTCTGTCCATTCAGCATCAGGAAGGCGATTTCTGGCACTACTTCTTCTGGGTCGAACATATTCAGCGCTTCGCGGAGAGCGATGCGCAGCACAAAGCCCCGTTCTGGTATTACCTGCCGGTGTTGGTGGCAGGCTGTCTGCCGTGGCTGGGCCTGCTGCCGGGCGCGCTGAGCGGCGCGTGGCGACAGCGTCAACAGCACGCTGCTGCGATCTATTTGCTTAGCTGGGTTGTGCTGCCGCTGCTGTTCTTTAGCATCGCCAAAGGCAAACTGCCGACCTATATCCTGCCGTGCTTTGCGCCGCTGGCGTTGTTGATGGCGCATTATGCGCACGGTAACTCCGCGCGCCTGAAACAGGCGTTGGCGGTAAATGGCTGGATCAACTTGCTGTTTGGTCTGGGCGCCACGCTGCTGGTCGTGGTGGTGCTGGCACCCTGGGGGCTGGCGCACCATCCGGTGTACGCGCGCGATGAGTTGCTGCGGGTAGTGTGCGCTGCGCTGGCATTTGCCGGCTGGGCGGTGATGGGCTGGTTAAGCCTGAAAACAGGCCGCTGGCAACTGGCTGCGCTTTGCCCGCTGGCATTGGCGCTGCTGGTCGGGTTTGCTATCCCGCAAAAGGTGCGTGATAGCAAACAGCCGCAGAGTTTCGTCAGCGCCGTTCGGCCTCAGCTGGCGCAGAGCCGCTATCTGGTGGTGGACAATTCCGGCATCGCTTCTGCGGTCGCATGGGAATTGCGCCGCAGCGATATCACTTTCTTCGATGAAAAAGGTGAGCTGGAGTACGGACTGGGTTATCCCGATGCAAAAACGCGCTACGTCGACGGGGAAGCCTTCGCTGACTGGCTGCGCCTGCATCGCCGACAGGGTCCGGTGGCACTGGTGCTGCTGCTGAATTCTGACGAAAAGCAAGCGGATGCGCATCTGCCGGTGCCGGATGATGTGTATCAGCAGGGACGCCTGGTCTACTACGGCTACAACGCGACACCATGAATCTGCTGCTGATCCTGCTGGTAAGCCTGCTCAGTTGTGCCGCCCAGCTGTGCCAGAAACAGGCGGCCCACTGCGGCGGGCAACGCCTGTTCGGCTGGCTGGTGCTCAGCCTGCTGCTGCTGGGGACGGCGATGCTGCTGTGGCTGGTGGTGCTGCGCACCGTGCCGGTCAGCGTGGCTTACCCGATGCTGAGCCTGAATTTTGTGCTGGTGGCGGTGGCGGCGCGCGTCATCTGGCGTGAGAACTACACGCGGCGGCAGTGGCTGGGTACGTTGGCGATCGTTACCGGGGTTGCGCTGATGGGGAGCCATCTGTGAAGGGCTGGCTGCTGGCGCTGGCCAGCGTGCTGCTGGTGTCGCTGGCGCAGCTGCTGCTGCGCACGGCAATGCTCGCGCTGCCACCGCTGGATACATGGACCGCGCTACCGTGGCAGCACTGCCTGATACCGTTAATCGGCGGACTGGCGGCCTACGGCTGCTCAATGCTGTGCTGGCTGCTGGCGCTGCGGCTGTTGCCGCTCAACCGGCTCTATCCGCTGCTCAGTCTGAGCTATGTGCTGGTGTGGCTGGCCGCTATTTCCCTGCCAGCCTTGCATGAAACCTTCCGCTGGAGCAGTCTCGCTGGCGTCATATTGATTGTCTGCGGCCTGCTGTGTGTGGCGCTGCCGCGCCGTTAACCGTTAACGCTGCTGCCACGGGTGATATTCACCCTGGCGGCGGCCTGGCGCCGTTTCCGGCAGACGCAGCAGGCCGAACAAAGAAATCACCCCCAGCACTGCAACATACAGCGCCAGACCATACCAGTGGCCGTGGGTCACCTGCAGAATCTTCACCGCCACCAGTCCGAGTACGCCGCTGCCGATCAGCGAACCGATCTGCCAGATCACCGCGATACCGCTGCAGCGAATGTGCGTGGGAAACAGTTCGGGGAACCATGACGCCTGTGGGGCATAACACATGCTGTGGCCCAGCGTCAGCGCCACGATCATCGCCAGCTGCGTGAGCCAGTAGCTGTTGTGCGCCAGCGCGAGAAAAAAGGGCACGATCGAGAGCATGATCAGCAGCGTGCCGATCAGGTAAACCGGCTTGCGACCGATGCGGTCGGAAAGGGCACCCATCAGCGGGATCGCCAGTACTTCGAGGATCACCGCGACGATCATACTGTTCATCAAAATGCCGGCATCAAGCTGATTAGCCTTACCCCAGGCAAGGATGATGACGGTAAACAGGGCGAAGGCGCAGGCTTCGATCAGTTTCGCTGCCACACCGTTGACCACCAGCCGCGGATTACCACGCAGCACCTCTTTTAACGGCCTGGATTCTGCCGCTTTGGTTTCACGAATGGCGGCGAAGACCGGCGATTCATC
This sequence comes from Pantoea sp. R102, assembly GCF_004916815.1. Taxonomy (NCBI): domain Bacteria; kingdom Pseudomonadati; phylum Pseudomonadota; class Gammaproteobacteria; order Enterobacterales; family Erwiniaceae; genus Pantoea; species Pantoea sp. R102. The sequence continues at coordinate 8,765 of NZ_SDFT01000081.1, read as the reverse complement.
AATGCGCAGGCGAATAAACAGGCCGACAATCACCAGCAGCGCGCTGAGCAGAAAAGGTACGCGCCAGCCCCAGTCCATCATCTGCTCCGCGCTCAGCGCGGCATTAAGCACAGCGAACAGCGCCAGCGGCAGCAGAAACCCGACCGGAGCACCAATCTGCACCCAGCTGGCAAAGAAACCGCGCCGGGCAGGCTGTGCATATTCGGCCGTCATTAATACCGCGCCCGCCTGTTCGCCGCCGACGCCAAACCCCTGCAGCAAGCGGATGGCAATCAGTAATACCGGGGCCCAGACGCCAATTTTTTCGTAAGTTGGCAACAGGCCAATGCAGAACGTGCCAAGGCCCACGATCAGGATGGTCGCCACCAGCGCCTTTTTGCGTCCCACTTTGTCGCCGATGTGACCAAACACCATGCCGCCAATGGGACGTGCGAGGAAGCCAACCGCATAAGTGGCGAAGGCAGCGAGTGTGCTGATCAGCGGATCGTGGCTGGGAAAGAACAGATGGCCAAAGAACAGTACCGCTGCCGTACCGTAAGCGAAAAAGTCGTAATATTCTGCCGCCGTGCCTATCGCCGAGGCGCTGGCGACGCGGCGGATCAATGATTTAGGGTGAGCTTCAGCGGTATCAGATTGAGCAACAGTTGAAGAGGCCATGACAAATCCTGAAGAGGTTAAAGAGCGACTACCATACAAGAAGGTTTGTGCAGTTGTTGCGCGATTGATCACAAAGCGTGGCGACTCCCGGCGTCAAGGGGCCGATCTGCTGCGCTTCCATAACCACCTCGCCCAATCTTCATTCATCTTTTTTCGGCTGATGTAAATCCATCAAAATAAACCGGTCAAAAGGCTTGAACTCACAATTTGAAAAGCAGGTTTCAAATATAAATTAACATGAAATAAAAATGCCGATAGCCTGGACGCGCTGCTTTGTTCTGATGCTTTTCCTAACGCATTTTTTACCAGGAGGTATTATGGAAAAAGAACTCTATCTCTCCACCAACACCGCGTCCGGCCCCAACAGCACAACAAAAACCGAACCCTTCGTAAAAATCATCGCGCTGGTGGCGACACTCGGCGGGCTGCTGTTTGGTTACGATACCGGCGTGGTATCGGGTGCGCTGCTGTTCATGCGCAGTGATTTGCATCTCACGCCGTTCACTACCGGGCTGGTGACCAGTTCACTGTTGTTCGGCGCTGCCTTTGGCGCGCTGCTGGCAGGGCACTTCGCGGATGCCCTCGGGCGCCGCAAAATCATCATCACGCTGGCCTTTATTTTTGCCCTCGGCGCGGTCGGCTCTGCCTTCGCACCTGATGTGGAGACGATGATTGCGTCACGCCTGTTTCTTGGTATTGCCGTTGGCGGGGCGGCTGCCACCGTACCGGTGTATATCGCGGAAATTGCCCCGGCGAATAAACGCGGTCAACTGGTGACGCTGCAGGAGCTGATGATTGTCTCTGGCCAGCTGCTGGCCTATGTATCCAATGCGACCTTCAATGAAATCTGGGGTGGCGAACATACCTGGCGCTGGATGCTGGCCATCTCCACCGTACCCGCCGTGCTGTTGTGGATCGGGATGATCTTTATGCCGGAAAGTCCACGCTGGCACGTCATGCGCGGCAACACCGCTGGCGCGCGCAGGGTGCTGGAGAAAACCCGGGCGGCGGAGGACGTAGAGTGGGAACTGGAGGAGATCGAAGAGACCATCGAAGAGCATCGCCAGCAAGGCAAAGGTCGCCTGCGTGACCTGCGCACGCCATGGTTGCGCAAAGTGTTTTTACTGGGAATTGGCATTGCCGCCATCCAGCAGCTGACCGGTGTGAACACCATCATGTACTACGCGCCAACCATGCTCACTGCTACCGGCCTGAGCAACGATGCGGCGTTGTTCGCCACCATCGCCAACGGCGTGATCTCGGTAATCATGACGCTGGTGGGGATCGTGATAATCGGTAAGGTTGGTCGTCGTCCGCTGGTGCTGATAGGGCAGATGGGCTGTACCGCCTGCCTGTTCTTTATCGCCACGGTGTGCCTGCTAATGCCGGAGTATCACGCCGGTGGTGCGGTTAATCTGCTGCGTGCCTATCTGGTACTGGCCGGAATGCTGATGTTTTTATGTTTTCAGCAGGGCGCGCTGTCACCGGTCACCTGGTTGCTGCTGTCGGAAATCTTCCCGGCGCGCATGCGCGGCATTTGCATGGGCGGTGCCGTTTTTGCCTTGTGGATTGCCAACTTCGCCATTTCCATGGCCTTCCCGCTGTTGCTGGCCGCCTTTGGCCTGGCTGGCGCTTTCCTGACTTTCGCTGTGATCGGGATCGGCGGCGCCCTGTTTGTACTGCGCGCTATCCCGGAAACCAAAGGGCGCAGCCTGGAACAGGTCGAACACTATTTCTATGAACTGTATGACGGCAAAGGCTAAATGTGAGGGCGATCAGATTGCGCTCAGGCTGATGTAAATCACTCAAAGAAGCCGCAGAGCGGGCAAAAAAGATAACTTACTATCAGGGCATGTCAGTACCTTGCAGCAAACAGAACCTTACCCAGTGATTATTATCCAGGAAAGATCATGACCTACAAAATAAGCAGTGACCGATTCTGTGTTAACCGTAAAATTGCCCCTCATCTCAGCATGGCGGAATTCTTCGCGCTGGTGGAACAGCTGGGATTAAATAAAGTTGAAATACGCAATGATATGAAAAGCGGCAGCGTGACCGACGGCGCAGGCGGTGAGGAAGTGCGTCGCCTGGCAGCGCAGCATCAGCTTGAGATCGAAACCATCAACGCGGTGTATCCCTTCAACCAGTTAGATGATGCGGTGCTGGAAAAAACGCGCGCGCTGTTAGCCGATGCGCGCGCCACCGGGGCGAAAGCGCTGGTGCTCTGTCCGCTCAATGATGGGACGCCGGTGAGTAATGAGCAAACCGTACAGGCGCTGCAAATCCTGGCGCCGCTGTTTGCCGAATATGGTGTTGCCGGGCTGGTTGAACCGCTCGGTTTTCCGCAGAGCTCACTGCGCTCCGCCGCGCTGGCGCAGCAGCTTATCGCTCAGGCCGGCGTGCCGTTTAACATCGTGCTGGATACCTTCCATCATCACCTGTACGAAGGCGCCGAACAGGATTTTGCCGGTGGCGTAGACGTGAATCACATCGGCCTGGTGCATCTCTCTGGCGTAACGGATGCGCGCCCGACTCATCAACTCACCGACGAAGAGCGCATCATGCTGAGCGCGGATGACCTGCTGAAATCCCGCGAGCAGGTGCAGCGCCTGGAAGAGATGGGCTATCGCGGTGTTTATGCTTTCGAGCCGTTTTCTTCGGTGATGGAGAGCTGGAGTGCCGAGGATATTGCGCGTGAAATCCGCAGCAGCATTGACTATCTCAACCACTAACCAATCCGGCATTTTGCTGAAGGAACCTCGCATGACACTCAATATTGGTGTAATCGGCACTGGCGCTATCGGCCGTGAACACATTCGTCGCTGCAGCCAGGTGCTGCAGCATGCGCGCGTGGTCGCGCTTAATGATATCAATCGCAACAACTGTGAGCAGGTGATTAACGAGCTCGGCTTGCAGGCGGAGATTTACGACAACGCGCACGATTTAATCGCCGCGCCGGAGGTGCAGGCCATTCTGGTTACCTCATGGGGCCCGACGCATGAAGAGTTTGTGCTGGCAGCCATCAAAGCCGGCAAAGCGGTATTCTGCGAGAAGCCACTGGCGGTGACCGCGCAGGGCTGTATGAATATCGTCGAAGCGGAAATTGCCGCGGGCAAAAAACTGGTGCAGGTGGGTTTTATGCGACCGTACGACAGCGGCTATCGCGCGCTGAAAGCGGTTATCGACGGCGGCACCCTGGGTGAGCCGCTAATGCTGCACTGCGCGCACCGCAATCCGGCGGTCGGCGATGCTTATACCACCGATATGGCGATCACCGATACGCTGATCCATGAACTTGACGTGCTGCGCTGGCTGCTGAACGATGATTATATCAGCGCGCAGGTGATTTACCCACGCAAGACCCGCCACGCGTCATCGCACCTGAAGGATCCGCAGATTGTGCTGCTGGAAACCGCAAAGGGCATCCGCATTGATGTCGAGATCTTCGTGAACTGCGCCTATGGTTACGACATTCAGTGTGAGGTGGTTGGCGAGAGCGGCATTGCCCGCCTGCCTGAACCGATGTCGGTGCAAACCCGTCATGCGGCGCAGCTCTCCACCGGCATTCTGACCGACTGGAAAAAGCGTTTTATCGCTGCGTATGACGTTGAGCTGCAGGATTTCATTAACAACGTGCTGTCAGGCAATATGACAGGCCCGTCGGCGTGGGACGGCTATGCCGCCGCTGTGGCGGCCGATGCCTGTGTTGCGGCACAGAACAACGGTGATATTGTCCCGATTACCATGCCGCCACGTCCGGCTTTTTATCGTTAATCCCGCCACATCGCGGCTGGCGCACCCTGACCGGTGCGCCTTTATGTGACATTGTCACCTGTTGACAGCCATCTTCCCGTCAGTCACCGCCCGCGCCTCACATTTGTTACCGATCCCGTGTATCATCGCCGCCTTTATGTTGTGCAAGGAAAAGTGTGATGACGGAGAGCGTAATGGCGCGCCGCCAGCCCTCGGTATGGTGGGGCGCCATGATCATCTGTGGGACGGTAGTGGGCGCCGGTATGTTTACGTTGCCGATCGTGATGGCCGGGGCGTGGTTTGGCTGGGCGCTGCTGCTGCTGGGCATCAGCTGGGGCGCAATGCTGCTCTCCGGGCTGCTGTTTATGCGTGTCAGCCTGCATTATCCGCCAGGCGCGGGCTACGATACGCTGACGCGCGATTTGCTTGGGCGCGGCTGGGCCAGCATCAATGGCCTTAGCATCCTGTTTGTGCTGGGCATTCTCACCTACGCTTATATTTCAGCCAGCGGTCCGGTTTACCAGCACTCGCTGAATCAGCTTGGCGTGCCGCTCTCAACCGCCGGGGCCAAAGTCGCGCTGACGTTGTGTGTCGCCGCCGTGGTGTGGCTCGGCACCACCGGCGTCAGTCGTTTGATGACGTTCTGCGTGCTGGCAAAAATCCTGCTATTGATTTTGCTGTTCGGCGGACTGTTAACCCAGGTTGACGTGCCCTCGCTGTTCGCCGCCGCCGCGCCGGGAGACAGCTACTGGCCTTACGCACTGGGCGTGCTGCCGTTCTGTCTGGCCTCTTTTGGCTATCACGGTAACATCACCGGGCTAGTGAGTTATTATCAGCGCCGCGAGTCGCCGGTGACACGCGCGCTGGTGCTGGGCACGCTGATGTCGCTGGCGCTGTACCTGTTCTGGATTGTCTGCACCATGGGGAATTTGCCGCGCGCCGCGTTTCCTGACATCGTGCAGCAGGGTGGAGATATTGCCGCGCTGATGGCCGCGCTGCGCGATCATCTGCACGTGCGCGCGTTGTCGCTGATGATGTCGGTGTTCTCTCATTTTGCGGTGATAGCCTCGTTTCTCGGCGTGACGGCAGGCCTGTTTGATTTCATCGCCGACCGCCTCGGCTGGGGGCATTCCCCGCGCGCGCGGCTGCAAACCGCCTGCCTGACATTTTTGCCGCCGCTGCTCGCTTCGCTGTGGTGGCCACATGGCTTCGTCGCCGCCATCGGTTTTGCCGGCTTGTTTGCCACGCTGTGGGCGGTGATTATTCCGGCGCTGCTGGCGCGGCGTGCGCAACAGCGCTTTGCCGATCGGCCGCGTACGTCACTGGCGATTGGTCTGGTGCTGCTTTTCGGCGCGCTGAATGTGCTGTCATGGACGCTGAGCTGGCTGGGTGTGTTACCGCAATTTGCTGCGGCCTGAGTGGCGAGAGCCATGGGGTTCATAGGTATTCGTAGCGGCGCGATTTATCGCGCGAATCTGGTCACCGCGCCGTTGTAGATTGTGCGATAAATTGCACCGCTTACGGTCACAGCACCAGCTCGTAGTGGCGCGATTTATCGCGCTAATCCATTAGCCGCAGCGTTGTAAATTGCGCAATGAATTGCGCCGCTACCTGGCGCTGGGGCTACGACTGAGTTGAATAATTCACTCTGCTTAAATCAGCGATAAGACCCGGTCCTGTGGGCTGCCAGTTGAGCTGCTGCCGCGTCCAGGCACCGCTGGCACGCAGATCCAGCTTGGCGAAAGCGGCGAACCAGCCGAAATGCTCCGCGGCCTGATCGGGTTTCAGCGAAACGGCAGGAATACCCAGCCCTGCTGCCACGGTTTCAGCAATCAGCCGTGAGGCAATGCTTTCCTCAGCTACCGCATGATACCGTTTGCCGCGTTCGCCTTGTTCAAGCACTTTTAAGTACAGCCCGGCGACGTCATCAACGTGTGCCGCGCACCAGGCGTTTTCACCTCCGCCGATATAAGCTGCCGCGCCTTTCTCCCTGGCAAGAGCGATGTAATAGCTGATTAATCCCTGACGTTCGGTGTTGTGAACCTGAGGTAAACGCACCACACGTAGATCGATTCCCGATTCAAGGAGCTTAGTACCTTCCAGCTCCGAGGCGACGCGTGGGTTAGGGTGTGCCGGGTTGAAATTCTGCTCAAAAGCGGGCTGGCCGCTGCCGTCATCACCCATTCCGGTACCAGAAGTGATGAGCAGCGGACGCTGACTGCCCTGCAATACAGAGCCAATCGCGCGAATAACGCGGCGGTCTTTTTCGCAATTTTCGGCAAAACGGCTGAAATCATGATCGAAAGCGGTATGGATCACCGCATCACATTGGTCAATGCCGGCAATCCACGCCTGGGGATCTTCCAGCGTACCGCGCTGGGCTGTGGCGCCCTTATCGTTTAACTGCTGAGCTGCTTCTTCTGAACGTACAAGACCGGTCACCTGATGGCCGCGAGCCAGCAGGGCCGATACAACGCGTGAGCCGATAAAGCCCGTCGCACCCGTTATAAAAATACGCATAGCCTGTCTCCTGAGTGATTTAGTGCGACAGCGTAAGCGCGGATCTTTTACTATTAAAGTAGTGAAGTTATCAGGGTATAAACATTAACAGGGTGATTTATGACGCTGCTTTCTGAAAATCCGCTGGGTGAGTTTTTAAGGGCACGCCGTCTGGCAATTGACCCGGCTTCGTTTGGTTTTTTGCCCGGCCGCCGCCGTACGCCGGGCCTGCGCCGCGAAGAGGTTGCCCAGCTCGCGAATATCAGCCCGACCTGGTACACCTGGCTTGAGCAGGGCCGCGGGGGAGCGCCCTCGCGTGAGGTACTGAACCGCATTGCTGCCGGACTGCGGCTTACGTCTCCCGAACGCGATCATCTGTTTATCCTCGCGTTTGGGCATCCGCCAGAAAACCGGGTAAGTCGGTCCGACAGCATAACCCCACGGCTGCAACGCGTACTGGAAAGCCTGACGATTCCGGCGATTATCAAAACCGCCACCTGGGACGTGGTGGCATGGAATCACCCGGCGACGGTTGTGCTGAAGGATTACGGGCAACTTCCGCCCGCGCGGCGCAATATTCTGCGCCTGCTGTTTACCGACCAGGAAGCGCGGGGGATGCAAGACGACTGGGAGGGCGTGGCCCGTCTCATCGTCAACGCCTTTCGGGCGGATGCCGCGCGCCTGGGTGCTTCAGAGGAAATCGATCGACTGGTTGAGGAGCTATCCGCTCAAAGCGCTGACTTCGCCCGCCTGTGGCGTAACAACGATGTGGCCGGGCATGGCGAAGGGTTTAAGGTGCTGCATCATCCGCAAATGGGGACGATTGCCCTGGAGTTCTCGACCTTTTCTGTTGAAGGCAGGCCGGATTTAACGATGATGCTCTTTAATCCGGCAACCGATGAAAGCAGAGCGAAAACAGAGCGCTGGATTTCACAGAACCCAGCTCAGCAGTCAGGCAGTTTTTAATGCGTCAGCCAGCACGCTATAGCAATCACACCAGCCGAAAAAACAGGCTTACCCTATAATGGGCAGGAGCAACGGAATCGAGATTCTCCTGCCTGATTCAATCGCTTAACGAGGCAACGGTTCAACAAAACGTACTGGTATAAATATACCGTCCGCAGCGCCTTTTTTGCTTAGTTGCCGCGATAGGTGGAGTAGCCGTACTGACTGAGCAGCAGTGGAATATGGTAGTGCTGATCGGCATTATCCAGGTTGAACATCACCGGGATTTCCGGAAAGAAGGTCGGCTGACTGTTTTTTTTGTAATAGTCACCGGTTTTAAAAATTACGCGGTAAATCCCGGTCTGCGCCTTCTGGCCCGCCGGGTAAAGCGCCGGAATACGCCCCTGTTCGTTGGTAGTGCCCTGCGCCAGTTTCACCCACTCGTCACCCTGTTTCTTATCCAGCTCGACCTCAATACCTGCGGTCGGTACACCGGTTTGCAGATTCAGCACATGCACGCTCAGGGGATTTTTCATCTCAGCGGCCAGGCCGCTCACGCTGAAAGCGCAGAGCGCGCCGCCCAGTAAATAATGCTGCAATTTCATCTCATCTTCCTTTTGGTTAATTGGCCGGGAAAGCATAAGACGAAAACAGTGCGGTCGCGCACAATGGGCTGAAATCTGTGAAATTTCCCAGAACAGAACCGGCAACCGGGCGGCTGCCGGTCAGGGAAACTACTGATTGCTAATCAGGGTGCCTTTCAGGCCGTGCGGTTCGGAACGCAGATACTGTGGCGGCGCTTTGGCCTGCGCGCCCAGTTCGGCGGCGGCGTGCCATGGCCAGCGTGGGTCATACAGTACCGCGCGTGCCAGCGCGATCAAATCGGCATCCTGCTCCTGCAGCGCCTGCTC